>DASVVD010000315.1:0-3094 GCA_036386715.1 Pseudoduganella sp. | reverse complement strand
CCTTCGCTGGGCCCGGCGTCGCCCACGCATTTCGACAACCTGGCCACCTACCGCTTCGAGCAGTGGACCAACAACCTCGACGTGACGCGCCAGGTCGAGATCGGCCAGGCCAAACCGCTGCAATGGTCATGGGGCGTAGAGCACCGCGTCGAGCGCTTCTCGACGTTTGCCGGCGATCCGCTGGGCTACATCAACGGCGGCTATGTGTTCCGGCCGGGCGACCAGGAGGGCGACCCGAACGTCGGCAAGCCCGCCGCCGTGGGCGCGCAGGCGGGGGTGGCGCTGGCGCCGGCCGACGCCGCGCGCGTGCGCCGCACCGTGCTGGCCGCCTACAACGACCTGGGCTTCCTGCCCACGGCGGCGTGGTTCGTCGGCGGCGCGCTGCGCTTCGAGCACTACGACGACAGCGCCGGCAACACGGCCAGCGGCAAGATCAACACGCGCTACGACTTCACGCCGCAGGTCGCGCTGCGCGGCACGGCCGGCTCGGGCTTCCGCGCGCCGTCGCTGACGCAGATCGGCTATTCCCAGACGGACAACCGCACCAACATCAACCCGGTGACCGGCGTGGTGGCGCCGAGCCTGTCGAAACTGCTGCGCAACGACTCGGACCTGGCGCGGGCGTTCGGGGCGCGCGACCTGGACCCGGAAAAATCGGTCAACTTCGGCCTGGGCCTGGTGTTCAAGCCGGCCGACGCCGTGAACGTCACGGTCGACGCCTACCAGGTGAAAGTAAAAGACCGGATCGTGCGCAGCGGCTACATGTTCGGCCCCGCCTTCACGCCCGCGCTGCTGGCGGCGGGCCTGACCGGCTCGGAATGGGTGCAGTACTTCGCCAACGCCATCGACACCCGCACGCGCGGCGTGGACGTGGTGGCCGACGCCACCGGCGACTACGGCAGCTTCGGCGTGGTGCGCTGGGGCGCGGCGCTGAACTGGAACAAGACCGCCGTTACCAGCATCAATGCCACGCCGGGCGAAATCACGGCGCTGGGCGCCAACCCCGGCGGCAGCTCGGTGTGGTTCGGCTATTCGGCCGGCGGGGGCATCGGCGACCTGACGGCCACGCCGCGCACCAAGCTGATCCTCTCGGCGCGCTGGTTCGCCGGACCGTTCGAGACCAGCCTGCAGACCACACGCTACGACTCGTACACCTGGCAGACCACGGCCAACCGCGCGCAGGACTATCACTTCGGCGCCAAGTGGCTGACCGATCTCGACGTGAGCTACGCGCTGACGAAGAAGATCAAACTGGTGCTGGGCGCGGCCAACCTGTTCGACGTGCGGCCCGACAAGAATGGCCCTGGCGATGCCAATACCGGCTCCAGCGGCTTTACGTATGGCCCGTCGCCGTATTCGCCTTCCGGGGCCTATTACTACGCCAAGGCCAGCTATGACTTCTGATTTCTCCGGCCTGCCGAACCGCCGGCGCCGCATGCTGGCGCTGCTGCCGGCAGCCGCGGCGCTGGCGGCGTGCACTCCGCGCGAGGCGGCACTGACGGCAGCCTCCGCGGCCACGGCCGCGCCGGACCTTTCCCGCGTGACCGTGGTGCTGGGCGACCAGGTCAACCTGCTGCGCACGAAAGCCGAGGCAGCCGGCGTGATGACGGGCACGCCGTACAGCATCAAGTGGGCCAGCTTCCAGGGCGCCGCACCGCTGTTCGAAGCGGTGGTGTCGGGCGATGTCGATACCGCGATGGCGGCCGATACCCCGGCGCTGGCCGCCGCGGCCGGTGGCGCGCGCGTCAAGGTGGTAGCGGCCAGCGTGTCGTCGCCCTCGCTGGTGGCGATCCTGGTGCCGCCCGGCTCGAGGATCAGGTCGGTCGCCGACCTGAAAGGGCGCCAGGTGGTGGTGTCGTCGGCACGCGGCAGCGTTGCCCATTACCTGCTGTTCGGCGCGCTGCGCGAGGCGGGGCTGAAGCCAGGCGACGTGCCCACCGGCTTCATGCTGCCGAGCGACGCGGCCGTGGCATTCGCCGGCGGCCAGATCGAAGCCTGGGCCACGTTCGGCGTGTACCAGGTGGCGGCCGAGCTGCGCGGTGCGCGCGTGCTGCGCGACGGCGTGGGCATCAATTCCGGCATTGGCGTGATCGCCGCCTCCGACGCGGCGCTGGCCGATCCCGGCAAGCGCGCCGCGCTGGCCGACGTGCTGACCCGGCTGGCCCGCTCGAATGCGTGGGCCAACGAGCATCCGGAAGAGTATGGCCGCGTATTCCAGAAGATCACAGGCCTGCCGCCGGAGGTGGTGCGCCGTGTCGTGGGCCGCGAGAAGCCGCAACTGCGCGCCGTCGACGCCGCCATCGTCGCCCAGTTGCAGGGCGTGGCCGACGCGTTTTACGAGGCCAAACTGTTCCCCCGCCGGGTCGACGCCGCCGCGCTGGTCGATCGCACCCTGTTCAAACCGAATCAAACAACGATCAAAGGAGTCTCCGCATGAGCCAACGCACGAGCCAACGTCAGCTGAAACTGGGCTTCATCCTGCATGGCGTGGGCCCCGGCTGGGGCGACTGGCGCCACCCGGATGCGAATCCGCGCGCCAGCACCGACATCGACTTCTACCTGCGCCAGGCGAAGCTGGCCGAGGCGGCGAAATTCGATTTCCTGTTCGTGGCCGACAGCGTGCACATCACGGAAAAGTCGAGCCCCCATTACCTGAACCGTTTCGAGCCGCTGACCATCCTCTCGGCGCTGGCCACCCACACCACGCACATCGGCCTCGTGGGCACGCTGACCGTCAGCTACAGCGAGCCGTACACGGTGGCGCGGCAGTTCGCCTCGCTCGACCATATCAGCCGTGGCCGGGCGGGCTGGAACGTGGTCACGTCGTGGCTGTCGGGCAGCGCGGAGAACTACGGCAAGCCGGTCCACCCGCCCCATGAAGTGCGCTACCGCATCGCCGGCGAGCATCTTCAGACGGTGCAGGGGCTGTGGGATTCGTACGAGGACGACGCGCTGCTGCACGACAAGGAAACCGGCCGCTTCATCGATCCGGACAAGCTGCACGCGCTGCACCACAAGGGCGAGTTCTTCTCGGTGCGCGGGCCGCTGAACATCGCCCGCTCGCCGCAAGGCCAGCCGGTGATCTTCCAGGCCG
>DASVVD010000314.1:0-3496 GCA_036386715.1 Pseudoduganella sp. | reverse complement strand
CGAAGCCGGTCTCGCCGGGCATGTCCCAGGTCTGCCGGTTGTCGCCGCCGGCATCGCAGCGGTGCAGCTTGTGCCCCTTGATGTCGACGAAATACAGCATCTGCTCAGCCGGGTGCCAGACCGGGCCTTCGCCCAGCGTGGCGGCCAGCGGCCAGATGCAGCGCGGCGCCGCCGCATTGAACGCCGCGTTGTGCGCGGCATTGAGCGCCGCTGTCATTTGCCGTCCCCGTACCAGCCCGCGTCGACGAAGTAATCGCGGCCGGTGCAGCGCGATGCCTGGCTCGACGACAGGAACAGCGTCAGCGCCGCCACGTCTTCCGGTTCGATGCGCTCCTTGAGCAGTTGCGAAGCCATGATCTGCGCTTCGCCTTCCGGCGTGTACCACAGTGCCATCTGCTTCGGCGTCTTGACCGAACCCGGGATCACCGTGTTGACGCGGATGCCGTCGCCGCCCAGGTCGCGGGCCAGGCCGCGCGTCAGGCCCTCGATGGCCGCCTTGGCGGTCATGTACAGGGTCAACTGCGGCAGCGCCAGGTACCACGAGATCGAACCGAAGTTCAGGATCACGCCGCCGCCGGCGGCCTTCATGCCGGGCGCCACGGCCTGCGCGCAGAAGAACTGGTGACGCAGGTTGACGGCCAGGCTGTCGTCCCAGTACTGGGCCGTCACGTCGGCCACGGCGTGGCGGTGGTCGTTGGCCGCGTTGTTGATCAGGATTTCGACGGACCCGATGGTGCGTTCGATATCTGAAAACGTTTTCTTGATTTCTTCCACATTGGTCATGTCGCAGCGGATGAAGCGCGGCTGGTGCGCCGCATCCGGGTAGCTGGCGGCCAGCTGCTGCGATGGTTCCTCGGCGATATCGAGGAACACGACCTGCGCGCCCTGCCTGACGTAGGCATCGACGATGCCGGCACCGATGCCGGTACCGCCGCCGGTGACGACGACACGCTTGTCTTTCAGATCCGGGTAGGTGGCATAGACAAACGGTGCCCGCTTGTCCTGATTCGTTTCGCCAGCCATTTACTTGCCTCCAGTTGCATGACCCAGCAAGCCGCGGCGGGCCAGGTTGTTGTACAGGGCGCGAACGCCGAAAGTCCATGGCGCGATTTCATCGCTGCGGTGGACGTGGTTGATCAGTGCACCCAGCGCCGGGCTCGCGATCGTCACGCGGTCGCCCTTGTGGTGGGTGAAACCGCCGCCTTTGGCGTCGCGGTCCTTGATGGGGGAGAACATGGTCCCCAGGAACAGCACGAAGCCGTCCGGGTACTGGTGGTGCGCGCCGCAGGTCTGGCCGATCAGGTCGAGCGGGTCGCGGCTGATCTGCTTCATCAGGCTCACGCCGTCCAGCACGAAGTCGTCGTCCACGCCTTCGATGGTGAGGCGCACTTCGGCATTGCGCACGGTGTCCATCGAGTAGCGGTCGTCGAACAGGCGGATGAACGGGCCGATCGCCGTGGAGCCGTTGTTGTCCTTGGCTTTGCCGAGCAGCAGCGCGCTGCGGCCTTCGATATCGCGCAGGTTCACGTCGTTGCCCAGCGTGGCGCCCACCGGCTTGCCCTGGCTGGTCACGGCCAGCACGATTTCCGGCTCCGGGTTGTTCCATTTCGATTCCGGGTGCAGGCCCACGTCCGCGCCGAAGCCCACCGCCGACATCGGCTGCGACTTCGAGAACACCTCGGCGTAAGGACCGATGCCCACTTCCATGTACTGCGACCAGGCACCGCGGGCGATGAACGCCTGCTTGAGCTGTTCGGCCTGCGGCGAGCCGGGCTTGATGCTCGACAGGTCGGCACCGATCGATGCCAGCAGTTCGCCGCGCAGCTGCTCGGCGCGGGCCGGGTCGCCGTTGGCCTGTTCTTCGATCACGCGTTCCAGCAGGCTCACGGCGAACGTCACGCCGCAGGCCTTGATGGCTTGCAGGTCGTTCGGTGCCAGCAGGCGCGGCACGTCCGCCGCCGGCGTGGCCGACAGCGCGTTCTCGATCAGCGCTTCGACGCGGCCGAGCGATTCGCCCGGCGCCGAGCGGGCGATGTTGATCAGGTCGTCCCGTTCGAACAGTTCGGAGACCGTCGACGCATGGCGGGTGATGTCGAACACCTCGCCGTTACGGACCACCACGACGGCCGGGCCGTCGATTTCACCGGTCCGCCATACGCGGCCCACGAGCAGTGCCTGCGGCAGATCGGCAGGCAACAGCGATGCAATTGGCGCTTCCTTCATATGAGTCTCCTCTTGTTCTGGTTATGGATGAAAAATCCGGATCGGGTTCAGCGGCCCAAGCTCGGCAGCTTGGGTGAATAGGTCCATCCGGGTATCAAATACTGCATGGCCATCGCATCGTCGCGCGCGCCCGAGCCCACTTTCAGGTACAGCGCGTGCGCGGCGGCGATGCGGTCCAGGTCCGGTTCGATGCCCAGGCCGGGGCGATCGGGCACGGCCACTTCGCCGCCGACGATCTGCAGCGGTTCGCGGGTCAGGCGTTCCTGTCCTTCCTGCCAGATCCAGTGCGTGTCGATCGCCGTGATGCGGCCCGGCGCGGCAGCCGCCGCGTGGGTAAACATCGCCAGCGACACATCGAAGTGGTTGTTCGAATGGGAGCCCCAGGTCATGCCCCATTCCTGGCACAGCTGCGCCAGGCGCACCGAACCCTGCATGGTCCAGAAGTGCGGGTCCGCCAGTGGAATGTCGACGGCGCCCAGCAGGTGCGAATGGGCCATCTGCCGCCAGTCGGTGGCGATCATGTTGGTGGCGGTGGGCAGCCCGGTGGCGCGGCGGAATTCGGCCATGGTCTCGCGCCCCGAGTAACCGTTCTCGGGGCCGCACGGGTCCTCGGCATAAGCCAGCACGTGGCCCTGGCCGCGGCACAGGCGGATCGCTTCGTCCAGCGACCAGGCGCCGTTCGGATCGAGCGTCACGCGCGCTTCCGGAAAACGCTTCTTGATCGCGGTGACGGCGGCGATTTCTTCCTCGCCGCGCATCACGCCGCCCTTCAGCTTGAAGTCGCGGAAGCCATAACGCGCCACGACGGCCTCGGCCTGCTCGACGATCGCCTGCGGCGTGACCGCTTCGCGGTGGCGCATCGTGTACCAGTCGTCGCCCTTGCCGGAACCTGCCGGCGAATTTGACAGCGAGTTTGCCAAATAAGGCAGGTCGGTGCGCGTGCTGTCGCCAATGTAGAACAGGTAGGCGAGCATCGGCACCCGGTCGCGCTGCTGGCCGCTGCCGAGCAGTTCGCAGACCGGCACGCCGAGGTGCTGGCCGAGCAGGTCGAGCAGGGCGGCCTCGATCGCCGTCACCACGTTCTCGAGGCGCAGGTTGATTTCGTGGGGTTGTTTCAGCACGGCGGCTTCGGCGGCCGAGGTGACCTGGTGCTGCAGTGTTTGCGGGCCCTGGGCCCGTCCGGCGATGCCTTCGCGTACTGCATTGAGCGTGCGGTTGAAGCGGCCGATTTCGGTGCCGACCACACGTGGCACCGAATTTTCCAGAGCCCGCG
>DASVVD010000313.1:0-5238 GCA_036386715.1 Pseudoduganella sp. | reverse complement strand
ACCGCGATGCGCTGCTCGGCAGTGCCGTGATCGCCGCACGCGAACGGCGCGACGATGACGCGGCGGGCTTTTACACGCGCCTGCTGGCGGCCAACCCGCGCGACGTGGAAGCGATCGCCGGGCTCGCCGGGCTGCGGCCGGGCGACGGCGACCGCGCCGAGATCCGGCTGAAAGGCCTGCTGCGCACGAACGAGGACACGCCGTCCGTGCACTTTGCGCTCGGCAACCTGTATGCACGCCAGGGGCGCTGGCAGGAAGCCCAGCAGGCCTATTTCCGCGCCTGGTCCGCGGCGCCCGGCAATGCCGACTATGCGTTCAACCTGGCCGTGGGCCTCGACCGCCTGAACCAGGGGCGCCTGGCGCGCGAATATTACGGGCGCGCGCTCGCGCTGGCCGCCGGCGGCACCGCCGCGTTCGATCGCGCCGCGGTACAACGGCGCCTGCAGCAGCTCGCCCCCGGTACCGCGCCTGTGGAGACGACGCCGCCAGCGGCCACGGCTATCCCCGCCCCCGCTCCGGCGGATGCACAGGTGCCAGCCGCGCCTGCGGGGAACTGAGCCCGATGGCGGAACCAGTCAAGCGGCCGATCGGCAAGCTGCTGATCGACAAGGGCGTCATCAGCGAAGACCAGCTGCGCATCGCGCTGATCGAACAGAAGCGCGAGCGCGAACCGCTCGGCAAGCTGCTGGTGGGCATGGGCTTCGTGACCGAAGCCACGATCCGCGAAGCGCTGTCGGAAAACCTCAACACGCAGTCGGCCGACCTGAACAGCCTGGTGGTCGATGCGATCGCCCTGAAGCTGATTCCCAAGGACGTGGCCAAGCGCTACAGCGTGTTCCCGATCGTCTACGAGCGCGACCGGGACAACCTCGTGCTGGCCATGTCCAATACCGGCAACATCGTGGCCCTGGACCAGATCCACGCGATGCTGGTCAAGGGCATCACGATCACGCCGCTGCTCGTCAACGATTCGGATATCGCCCGGGCGATCGACCAGTACTACGGCTTCGAGCTGTCGATCGACGGCATCCTGCAGGAAATCGAGACCGGCGATTCGAACTACCAGGGCACGTCCGACGAATACAGCCACCCGATGGTGCGGCTGATCGACGCCCTGCTGGCGGACGCGGTGCAGAACGGCGCCTCCGACGTGCACTTCGAGCCGGAGCAGAGTTTCCTGCGCATCCGCTACCGGATCGACGGCATCCTGCGCCAGATCCGCAGCCTGCACAAATCCTACTGGCCGGCGATGGCCGTGCGGCTGAAGGTCATCTCCAACATGAACATCGCCGAGACCCGCGCGCCGCAGGATGGCCGCATCGCGATCAAGTTCTCCGGTCGCCAGATCGACTTCCGCGCCAGCGCCCAGCCCACCACGCATGGCGAGAATTTCGTGCTGCGCGTGCTGGACCGCCAGAAAGGCATCGTGCCGCTGGACGGCCTGGGCCTGGCCGAGCATGAACTCGATATCCTGCGGCTGATGATCGCCCGGCCCGACGGCCTGATCCTCGTGACCGGTCCCACCGGCAGCGGCAAGACCACCACGCTGTACTCGATCCTGAACCACATCAACACCGAGGGCGTCAACATCATGACGCTGGAAGACCCGGTCGAGTATCCGATGAACATGATCCGCCAGACGTCGGTGAACGAATCGGCCAAGCTGGGCTTTGCCGATGGCATCCGTTCCATCCTGCGCCAGGACCCCGACGTGATCCTGGTCGGCGAGATCCGCGACAAGGAAACCGCCGACATGGCGCTGGCCGCGGCGATGACGGGCCACCAGGTCTATTCGACGCTGCACACCAACTCGGCGGTCGGCGCAATCCCGCGGCTGCTCGACATCGGCGTGATTGCCGACGTACTGGCCGGCAACATCATCGGCATCATCGCGCAGCGCCTGGTGCGGCGCCTGTGCATGCACTGCCGCGAGGGGTTCGAGGCGGATGCGCTGGAGCACCGACTGCTCGGCCTGGAAGCCGGCGGCCCGGGCGACGCCAGCCCTGTCACGATCTACCGTGCGGCGGGCTGCGAGCGCTGCGGGCACCAGGGCTACAAGGGCCGCGTGGCGATCATGGAACTGCTCAAGATGAACGCCGAGCTCGACGAACTGGTGGCGCGCCGCGCCGCCGTGCGCGAACTGCACGCGGCGGCCCGTGCGGCCGGCTTCCGCTCGCTGGTCGACGATGGCATGCGCCGCGTGCTGCAGGGCGTGACGACGATCGACGAGATCGCCCGCGTGGTCGACCTGACGGACAGGCTGGCCTGATGCCGCAATTTATCTACCGCGCAATGGATGCCGCCGGCCAGATCATGCCGGGCAATATGGACGCGCTGAACGTGCCCGACCTGGAGCTGCGCCTGTCCAGGATGGACCTGGACCTGATCGACTGCCGGCAGTCGCGGCAGAAAGTGATCGCACTCGGCCGGCGCAAGATCGACCGGCGCGACCTGATCAACTTCTGCTTCCACATGGAGCAGATGGCCAGCGCCGGCGTGCCGATCCTCGATGCGCTGAACGACCTGCGCGACTCGATGGACCATCCACGCTTTCGCGAAATCATCACCGACCTGATCGAGAACATCGAAGGCGGCCTGTCGCTGTCGAGCGCACTGGACAACTACCCCGAGGCGTTCGACAGGACCTTTACGAGCCTGGTACGCGCCGGCGAGGAAAGCGGCAAGGTCAACGAAGTGTTCCGCAACCTGGCCGACAGCCTGAAATGGCAGGATGAACTGGCCGCGCAGGCAAAGAAGATCATTACGTACCCGGCCATCGTGTTCGTGGTGGTCACGGCCGTGACATTCTTCCTGATGATCTACCTGGTGCCGCAGCTGACCAGCTTCATCCGCAACATGGGCCAGGAACTGCCGCTGCACACCCGCGCGCTGATCGCCGTCTCGAACGTGTTCATCGGCTACTGGCACCTGCTGCTCGCCTTCCCGGCCGCCCTGTGGTTCGGTGGGCGCTGGTGGCTGCGCCGCAACGAACGCGCCGCCTTCGCGTTCGACCGCGTCAAGCTGCGCGTATGGCCGGTGGGGCCGGTGCTGCACAAGATCATCCTGGCGCGCTTTGCCACCTTTTTCGCGATGATGTACGGCTCGGGCATCACGATCCTTGAATGCATCCGGCTGTCCGAGGGCATCGCCGGCAACCGGGTCGTGGCGGCGGCGCTGCGCCGCGCCGCGCAGCTCATTTCCGAAGGACACAGCGTCAGCGGCGCATTCGGCCACACCGGCGTGTTCCCGCCGCTCGTGGTGCGCATGCTGAAGGTGGGCGAAGCCACCGGCGCGCTCGACGGTGCGCTGCGCAATGTGGCCTACTTCTACAATCGTGAAGTGCGCGAGCAGATCGAGCGTGTGCAATCGATGATCGAACCGACGATGACGGTGGTGCTGGGCCTGCTGCTGGGCTGGATCATGCTGTCGGTGCTCGGCCCGATCTACGACACGATCAGCGCAATCAGGATCTGACATGTTGGCGAAACAGCTTTTCTACCTGACCAGCGACCAGTTGCATGCCTACCTGTGGCAGCGCGACACGCTGTCCGGGCCCGAGGTATTTGCCGCGACGCGGTCGGGGCTGGACGATTTCATGGCCTACCTGGATCGCCAGGGCACCCGTCCCGCTTACCTGCTCACCGACCTGATCGAGGAAGACTTCACCCGGCTGCTGCTGCCGCACGTGCGCGGCCGCGGCGGCCGCACGCTGCGCGAACGCCGGCTGCTGCAGCAATACCGCGAGACGCCCTACCGTACCGCCATCGTGCAGGGCCGCAGCACGCAGGGCCGGCGCGACGACGTGGTGGTGTTTACCGCCCTCACCAACCCGCTGCTGCTGACGGCATGGGTCGATGCGATGGAACTGATGCAGACGCCCCTGGCCGGCATTTATTCCTGCGCGCGGCTCGGCAGCGAAGTGGTGCGCAAGATGGCGCTGCGGCAGCGGCATGTCCTGCTCGTTACCCGGCATACGGCGGGCGTGCGCCAGACCTACTTCCGCGACGGTGCCGTGAAGTTCTCGCGGCTGGTGCAGGGCACGCCCGGCGACGACCCGGTCAGTTCGCTGGCCGCCGAAACCAGGAAGACCCAGCAATTCCTGACCAGCGTACGCCTGCTCGAGCGCGGCAACGTGCTGCACGTGCTGATCCTGGCCGCGGCGGACCAGGTCGATGCCCTGGTCAGCCAGTGCACCAGCGGGGTCGAGACGATCTACCGGATCGTGCCGCTCGATCCGGCGGTGTCGGTCGAGCAGGCGATGCATGTCGCCGAACCCCTGCTGCTGACGATGCTCGGCAAGAATGCACCGGCGAGCCATTTCCCGACGGGCGCCGCCGGCAACTATTACCGGCTGTGGCGAGCCCGGCTGTCACTGTATGCGTCGAGCGCCGTGCTGGCCGTTGCCGGCCTGGCCTGGACCCTGGTCAACCTGGCCGGCTACACGGTCGCGCACGGCAACACGGAGGGGTTCCGTTCCGAGACGGCCCACTACCGCGACAACTACCAGCGCAGCATGTCGAGCATGCCGCCGGCAGTCGACAAGACGGCCAACATGCGGGCCGCCGTGCAGATCGACCGCACGGTGGCCCGGCAGGGACCGTGGCCGCTGCGGATGCTGGGCATGGTCAGCACGGTGCTCGACAAGTCGCCGCAGATCCGCATCACGCAGCTCGACTGGCGCGCCCGGGTGCCGGGTGCCGAAAGCAGCCAGTCGCCCGGCGCCGCCGCCGGGACACCGGCGCTGGTGGCGCCCACCTCGTCGCTGGCGCTGGGCATCCCCACCGCGCCGGTACAGACGCTGCGGCTGCAGGCCGAGGTGATGTCGGCACCGGACGACTACCGCAAGGTGCTCGGCGAAATGAACGCGTTCGCGCAACGGCTGGCCGGCATGCCGCGCATGACGGTGGAAATCGTCCAGCTGCCCTTCGACACCCGCCCGAACGTTAAGTTGTCCGGCACGATCGGCGCACCCGTTGCGAACGCCGACCAGAACAAGTTCACGCTGGACCTGACATGGAATCCATGACCGCTCTCCCCGTCGCCAGGACGCCCCTGATTCCCCGTCGCGCGCTGCCGTACTGGCTGCGCGACTTCGCCGTGGTGCGCCCGGCGGTGATCGTGTTCACGGCGGTCACCCTGGTCAGCGTCGCCAGCGCGCTGGCCAGCCACCTCTACCTGCAGCAGGCGCGCCAGGACGAGCAGCATGCGCACGAGATGCGCGATGCCGCGCGGCGCCGC
>DASVVD010000312.1:0-5594 GCA_036386715.1 Pseudoduganella sp. | reverse complement strand
CACGAACGTGCCGATGAACAGCTCGATGCGGTTGCCCAGCGGCAGCGGCTCGCCCGGTGCGGCGATGCCGAACGCATGCGGCTCGGACACCGCGGCCACGGCGATGCAGACGGCGGCAAGGCCGATCAGCGAGTGCATGGCCGCCACCAGTTCCGGCATCTTCGTCATCTCGACGGTCTTGGCAAGGTAGGCACCGATCGCGCCGCCCACGGCCACGCCCAGCGCCAGGCGGATGAACCCCGGGCCGAAGCCCATGCCGCCGGCGGCGGCGCTTTCGGCCTGCAGCCTGGCGATCAGCGCGATCGTCGTCAGCACGGCAATCGCCATGCCGGCCATGCCGAACGCGTTGCCGCGCCGCGCGCTGGCCGGCGACGACAGTCCCTTCAGGGCCTGGATGAAGCACACCGAGGCGACGAGATACAGCATCGTCACCAGGTTCAGCGAGATGAAGGCCATTATTTGGCTCCCTCTTTCTTGTCCTTCTTGCGGAACATCTCCAGCATGCGGCGCGTGACGAGGAAGCCGCCGAACACGTTGACGGCGGCCAGCGCCACGGCGACCGTGCCGGCAACCTGGCCGATCATGCCGTCGGTCAGCGCGGCGGCCAGCATGGCGCCGACGATGACGATGGCGGAGATGGCGTTGGTGACGGCCATCAGCGGCGTATGCAGTGCCGGTGTCACATTCCAGACGACGTGGTAGCCGACATAGATGGCCAGCACGAAAATGATCAGGTTGATTATGGTGTGGCTCACTTCCATGACGCTCTCCCCCTATTTTTTAAGTATCTCTCCGCCGTGCGCCACCAGCGTGGCCCTGATGATCTCGTCCTCCCGGTCGATCACCAGCTTGTCGTCCTTGTCGATGACCAGCTTCAGGAAGTCGAGGACATTGCGGGCATACAGCGCCGAAGCATCGGCCGGCACCAGGCAGGCCAGGTTCGGCTCGCCGACAATATGCACGCCATGCCGGACCACCGTCTTGCCCAGCTCGGACAGCGGGCAGTTGCCGCCCTGTTCCACCGCCAGGTCGACGATCACGGAGCCCGGCTTCATCGCCCGCACCGTGTCTTCGGAAATGAGTATCGGCGCCTTGCGGCCCGGAATCAGCGCGGTGGTGATGACGATGTCGGCCTGTTTGGCGCGCTCGTGCACCAGTTCCGCCTGGCGCCGCATCCAGTCCGCCGGCATCGGCCGCGCGTAGCCGCCGGCACCCTGGGCGATTTCCTTTTCCTCGTCGGTCAGGAACGGCACGTCGATGAATTTCGCACCCAGCGATTCGACCTGCTCCTTGACGGGCGGCCGCACGTCGGACGCCTCGATCACGGCGCCCAGCCGCTTGGCGGTGGCGATCGCCTGCAGCCCCGCCACGCCCACGCCCATGATCAGTACCCGCGCCGCCTTCACCGTGCCGGCGGCCGTCATCAGCATCGGCATGAAGCGCCCGTAGGTATTGGCGGCCACCAGCACGGCCTTGTAGCCGGCGATATTGGCCTGCGAGGACAGCACGTCCATCGACTGGGCGCGCGTGATGCGGGGTGCGGCTTCCAGTGCAAAGGCGGACAGGCCGCCAGCGGCCATCGCGGCGAGGTTGTCGGTATCGAACGGGTTGAGCATGCCGACCAGTACCGTGCCGGCTTGTATCAGCGCCCGTTCACCGGCATCGGGCGCACGCACTTTCAGCACGATGTCGCAACCGAAGGCATCGGCCGCGCTGCCGATGACGGCACCGGCGGCGGCATAGGCATCGTCGGGAATGGAGGCGGCAATGCCGGCGCCGGACTGCACGATCAACTGGTGCTTGCCTGCCAGTTTCTTGACTGTTTCGGGGGTCGCGGCGACCCGGCTTTCGCCCGGCCGCGTTTCGGCCGGTATTCCTATCCTCATGAACCGCCTCCGGTATTATTGATAGACTGGCTCAACACTAGCACGGAAATCTTGTCGAATAATCTTTTTGATATGTCAACTTCAACTTACTGACAACAAGTGAACCGTAGTGTCACGCGGCAGTCACATGTGTCCTGGCGGAACAGGCTAAAATACCGGCTCTTTCAAGGATGACCCTCATGCCGCGTACCTGGAAACCCAATGTGACCGTTGCCGCCGTCATCGAACGCGATGGCAAGTTCCTGCTGATCGAAGAAGAAACCAGCGACGGCATCCGCCTGAACCAGCCAGCCGGCCACCTGGACCCGCTGGAATCGCTGGAACAGGCCGTGGTGCGTGAAACGCTCGAGGAAACGGGCCATGACTTCACGCCGACGGCGCTGGTGGGCATGTACATGTCGCGCTACCGCTCGGCCCGCACCGGCGAACTGGTGACTTACCTGCGCTTTGCCTTTTGCGGCGAAGTGGGCCAGTACTACCCGGACCGCCCGCTGGACGACGGCATCCTGCGCACGATGTGGCTTACCCGCGACGAAATCGCGGCCTGCCGCGAACGCCACCGCAGCCCCCTGCTGCTGACCTGCGTGGACGAATACCTGGCGGGCAAGCGTGCCCCGCTCGAACTGCTGCATACGCACGTCTCGGTCTACGAGGAAGTGTGACTAACTGGATTTAAATGAAATGAGCAAGAAAAAAGTCGTGATCGGCATGTCCGGCGGTGTGGATTCCTCGGTGTCGGCATGGCTGCTGAAGGAACAGGGCTACGAGGTGGTCGGCCTGTTCATGAAGAACTGGGAAGACGACGACGATTCCGAATACTGTTCCACCCGCCAGGACTGGATCGACGCGGCCAGCGTGGCCGACGTGGTGGGCGTGGACATCGAAGCCGTCAACTTCGCCGCCGAATACAAGGACCGCGTGTTCGCCGAGTTCCTGCGCGAATACCAGGCCGGCCGCACGCCGAACCCGGACGTGCTGTGCAACGCCGAGATCAAGTTCAAGGCCTTCCTCGACCACGCGATGCTGCTGGGCGCCGACCTGATCGCCACCGGCCACTATGCGCGCGTGCGCCATAACACGGTCACCGGCACGCACGAACTGCTCAAGGCGGTCGACCACACCAAGGACCAGAGCTATTTCCTGCACCGCCTGAACCAGGCGCAATTGTCGAAAACGCTGTTCCCGCTGGGCGAAATCCCCAAGACGGAAGTGCGCAAGATCGCCGAGAAGCTGCAGCTGCCGAACGCCGCGAAGAAGGATTCGACCGGCATCTGCTTCATCGGCGAGCGGCCGTTCCGGGAGTTCCTGAACCGCTACCTGTCGTACAAGCCGGGGCCGATGAAGACGCCGGACGGCAAGATCGTCGGCGAACACGTCGGGCTGTCGTTCTATACGCTGGGCCAGCGCAAGGGCATCGGCATCGGCGGCGTGAAGAGCTACCAGAAGGCCGACGGCAGCAGCGACGCGTGGTACGTGGCGCGCAAGGACGTGGCGACGAACACGCTGTGGGTGGTGCAGGGTCACGATCACCCGTGGCTGCTGTCGCCGGACCTGACGGCCGACCAGGCCAGCTGGATCGCCGGCGTGCCGCCCGAAGCGGGCCGACTGGCCGCCAAGACGCGCTACCGGCAGGCCGACGTTGCCTGCGACCTGGCGCCGCAGGGCGCGTCCGATTTCGCGCTGTCGTTCATGGATCCGCAGTGGGCCGTGACGCCCGGACAGTCGGCCGTGCTGTATGACGGCGATGTGTGCCTGGGCGGCGGGATCATTGCCGGCTCGCGCGGCACGCAGGCATAGCCAGACGCATCCGGCGCCCGGTGCCGGGCACGGTTCTACTCCGCCGGCGGCGCCTGGCCGCCGGCGTCTTCCAGCGCCTTCTGCTGCCGCTTGACCATCGCGATCACCGTGTTCCGGATCGTCTTCAGCACCGTGCCGGCGTTGAACGGCTTGACGATGAAGCCGTTGATGCCCATCGCGTGCGCGGTCTGCACCGTGGCGGCATCGAACTCGCTGGAGACCATGAAGATCAGCGCCTTCGGCCATTGCTTGCGCATGGCTTCCACGCCGGGAATGTCCTGCTCCAGCTGGTCGCGGTTGATGCACACGATCTGCGGATTGAACTTGACCAGCAGCACGGTGCCGGCGGCGCAGGTATGGGCCTGGCCGACGACGTCGTAGCCGCCATCGATCAGCACCGTGTTGAGCAGCCCGCGCGCCACGGCGCTGCCGTCGATGATTATTGCTTTCAGCATCGTCGCATTCCCACTGTTTATCTGGTTATTGTCCGCGGTCCCACGCCAGCATGTTCCAGCTGACGCCTACCGTGACATCCGTCTTCAGCTGCACGAGCTGTCTTGAAAGATACAGCATCTCCCGCTCCTTGCGCAGCGCTTCGCCGACGGTATCCTTCAGGATGCCCGCGCCGGCCATGATACCGTCCAGCGTGCCGTAGGTGCGCAGCAGCTTCGCCGCCGTCTTCAGCCCCACCTTCGAGACGCCGGGGATGCTGTCGGTCGCATCGCCCATCAGCGCCAGCAGGTCGGGCAACTGGTCGGGCGGCACGCCCCACTTGTTCTCGACCCAGGCGTGATCGTGCCACTCACTCTTGAAATGATCCCACACGCGCGCGCCGTGGGCGATCAGGCAATGCAGGTCCTTGTCGGTGGTGGCAACCACGGCCTCGCCGCGATCCTGCGCCAGCCAGCGCACCACGACCGTGCCGATCACGTCGTCGGCCTCCACGTCCGGCAGCGACACGGGGCGCAGTCCGAACGTTTCAAGCTTCGCATAAAAACCCGGCAACGCGGCGCGCAGCGGCGCCGGCATGGGCGCGCGCGATTCGCGGTAGCCGCCATACAGCGTGTGGCGCCAGGTGCTGCCGCCATAGTCGAACGCGGGCAGCACGTGCGTGGGCTCGTGGCCGTTGATCAGCGTGCGGAAAGAATTGAGCGCATGGCGCAGCGCGATCTCGGCTTTCAGGTCCGAGTCGGGCTCGGGGCTGGCTTCGTACACGCGCCGCACGATGTTCAGGCCGTCGATGGCAAGCAGGCGTCCCATGGTGATCTGGCGGAGTTGGCGGATAGGCGTGGAAAATCGTGGCCGCCATTCTACCGCATGCGCTCAGCGCAGCAGCTCGTACGGGCCGCCCTGCTCCAGCGCGCGCTGGTAGGCCGGCCGCGCGTGGATGCGCGCCAGGAACGCCGCCAGCTTCGGATGGGTGGCGGCATCGAGGCCGCCGCGCGATGCCGCCGCCTCGAGCGGAAAACTCATCTGGATATCGGCGGCGCTGAACGTGTCGCCGGCGAACCATTCGTGGCGGCCCAGTTCCGCTTCCAGGTAGTCCAGGTGCTGGCGGATCTGCGGCAGGATATAGGTGCTCTTGACCTTCTGCGCAATGCCGCGCGCGATCGGCTTCACGAAGAACGGCGCAGGCGCCGTTTCCACGCGGTCGAAGATCAGCTTCATCAGCAGCGGCGGCATCATCGACCCTTCGGCGTAATGCAGGAAATACGTCCAGCGGCGCTTTTCCGGCGTGCGCACGGGTGGCCGCAGGCCGACCTGGTCATAGTGATCCAGCAGGTATTCGATGATCGCGCCGGATTCGGCCACCGTGCAGTCGCCATCCACGATGACCGGCGACTTGCCCAGCGGGTGCACGGCCTTCAGCTCGGGCGGCGCCAGCATCGTGCGCTTGTCGCGCTCGTAGCG
>DASVVD010000311.1:0-3180 GCA_036386715.1 Pseudoduganella sp. | reverse complement strand
GGCGACACCTCGGGCATGGGCAACGCCGCCGGCACACCATTTTCGGCCTTGCCGCCCTTGCGCAGCAGCGCGCCGGGAGTGCCGAGGCGGCCCTGGAACTCATCCATCTTGAGCAGCACGGCGGCCGCGCCATTGCCGGACAGCGCCCAGCTATGCCCGCCATCGCGCCATTGCACGGCGCCGCTGCCGGCGACAGCCGCCACCAGGGCCTGTGTCTGCGCGGCGCTCAGTTCGCCGGTCATGTCGTTGCTGTCGATCTTCACCTGGCCGAGCGGGCGGCCATCGACATGCATCGTCACGCTGCCGGCTTTCGGCACCGGTGCCTTTTCATCGTAGGTGCCGATCTTTAGCTTTGCCGTCACGGGCCGGCCCGGCCCCGCCGCCCGCTCCAGCAACACGGAAACGGCCAGCCTGTCCTCATCCTCCGCATGGTAGCCGGCGGCACGGCAGGTACGCGTGTTGTCGCAGGCGACTTCCCAGTCGTGATGGGTGAAATGGATACCGGCCGGTGCGCCGGCCAGGGCGGGGAGGGCGCAAGCGCCCAGCAGCGCGGTGATCAATGGTCTCATGCCATGACGATAACAAAAAAGGCGCCTCAGCGCCGCAGGGGTCTGTCCCCGGCAAGTGGCAGCATCCACTTTGGCCGCTGACGTAGCAAGGGGACTGACCCCGGTTTTCCGCTTGCGTATCAATACGCTGGCAAAAATCGGGATCAGTCCCCTGATACTAAAAGGCACACAACGATGCTGGCACCTGTCGGGGGCAAACCCCGGCCTGCGGCTCAGCCCGCCAGCTTCTGCTTCAGCAGTTCCGTCAGCTGCGCCGGGTTGGCCTTGCCCTTGGATGCCTTCATGGCCTGGCCGATCAGCGCATTGATCGCCGCTTCCTTGCCGGCGCGGTACTGCTCGACCGACTTGGCGTTGTTGGCGAGCACTTCCTCGACGATGGCCACCAGGGCGCCGGCATCGGAAACCTGTCCCAGGTCTTTTTCCTTGATGATGGCGTCGACCAGGCTCTCGTCATCCGAGTTCGCTTCCCACAAGGCCGCGAAGACCTCCTTTGCCGCCTTGTTCGAGATCGTGCCGTCGGCAATGCGCTTGAGCATGCCGGCCAGTTGCGCCGGCTTGACCGGTGCATCGGCGATATCGACGTCGTTGCGGTTCAGCGTGGACGACACGTCGCCCATCAGCCAGTTCGCCGCGGCCTTGGCATTTTCCTGGCCGGCCGCGGCTACCACCGCCTCGAAGTACGTGGCCATCGCCTTGGACGACGTCAGCACCAGCGAATCGTATTCCGGCAGCTTGTAGGCATTGACGAAGCGCTCGCGCATCACTGCCGGCAGTTCCGGCATCGACGCCTTCACGCGCTCGATCCATTCTTCCGAGATCGCCAGCGGCGGCAGGTCCGGGTCGGGGAAGTAGCGGTAATCCTGCGCGTCTTCCTTGCTGCGCATCTCGCGCGTTTCCTTGCGGTCGGGGTCATACAGGCGCGTGGCCTGCACTACCTTGCCGCCATCCTCGATCAGCTCGATCTGGCGGCGCACTTCCACGTTCACCGCCTCCTCGATGAAGCGGAACGAGTTCAGGTTCTTGATCTCGCAGCGGGTGCCGAATTCGGCTTGCCCCTTCGGCCGCACCGAGACGTTGACGTCGCAGCGGAACGAGCCTTCCTGCATGTTGCCGTCGCAAACGCCCAGCCACATCACCAGGCCGTGCAGCGCCTTGGCATACGCCACCGCTTCCTGTGCCGAACGGATCTCCGGCTCGGACACGATCTCCAGCAGCGGCGTGCCGGCGCGGTTCAGGTCGATGCCGGACATGCCGTGGTAATCCTCGTGCAGGGATTTGCCCGCGTCTTCCTCGAGGTGGGCGCGCGTCAGGTTCACCGTCTTGGTGACGAACTTGCCATCCTTTTCGAAGCCGAACGTCAGCGAACCGCCCTGCACGACCGGGTCGTCCATCTGGCTGATCTGGTAACCCTTCGGCAGGTCGGGATAGAAATAATTCTTGCGGGCGAAGATCGATTGCGGCGCGATCTTCGCGCCCACGGCCAGGCCGAGGCGGATCGCGCGATCCACGGCCTGCCTGTTCATTACCGGCAGCACGCCCGGCAGCGCCAGGTCGACGGGGCTGGCCTGCGTGTTCGGCGCGGCGCCGAACGCGGTCGGCGAGCCGCTGAAGATTTTCGATTCGGTCGTGAGCTGCACGTGGTTCTCGAGACCGATGACGACTTCCCATTCCATGTTGTTCTTCCTTGTATCTTGGATGCGATCAAACACCAGCCGGAGCTCGCGTGTGCCAGTCGGTCGCCTGCTGGAACTGGTGGGCGATGTTCAGCAGTTTCGCTTCGGCAAAGTAGTTGCCGATGATCTGCAGGCCCACCGGGCGGCTGGCGTTCTTGTCGCCCTGGCCGAAACCTGCCGGGATCGACATGCCGGGCAGGCCGGCCAGGCTGGTCGAGAGCGTGAAGATATCGGCCAGGTAATTTGCCACCGGGTCGTCGGCCTTCGAGCCCAGGTCCCATGCCACGGTCGGGGCCACCGGGCCCATGATCACGTCGCACACGGCATCCGGGCCGCTCAGCACCCTGGCGAAATCGTCGGCGATCAGGCGGCGGATCTTTTGCGCCTTCACGTAGTAGGCATCGTAATAACCGTGGCACAGCACGTAGGTGCCGACCATGATGCGGCGCTGCACTTCGGGGCCGAAGCCCTGGGCACGCGTTTTCCGGTACATGTCCTGCAGGTCCTTGTAACCCTCGGCGCGGAAGCCGTAGCGCACGCCGTCGAAGCGCGACAGGTTCGACGAAGCCTCGGCCGGCGCGATCATGTAGTACGCCGGGATCGACAGCGCGGTGTTCGGCAGCGAGATGTCGACCAGCGTGGCGCCCAGTTTCACGAACTGGTCGAGCGCGGCGCGCACGGCCGATTCCACGTCCGCCGACAGGCCTTCGCCGAAGTACTCCTTTGGCACGCCAATACGCAGGCCGTCCAGCGGTTCATGCAGGGTGCGCGTGAAATCCTCGTGCACGCCGCCCTGTTCGGGGGACAGGCTGGTGGAGTCGCGCTCGTCGTAGCCGGCCATGGCGGACAGCAGCAGCGCACAGTCCTCGGCGGTTTGCGCCATCGGGCCGCCCTGGTCCAGCGACGAGGCGAACGCGATCATGCCGTAGCGCGACACG
>DASVVD010000310.1:0-8350 GCA_036386715.1 Pseudoduganella sp. | reverse complement strand
CATGCCCACGTTGCTGAGCTTTTGCGTGCTGTAGGAGGCGAAGTCCTTGCTGTCGTAGTCCGCTTCGGTATCGGTGTACAGGAACGTGGCGCCCAGTTCGTGGCCTGGTGCCAGCGTGTAGGCCACCTGGCCGGCCGCGCTCTTGCGGTCGTAGCCGTCGTCGTCCGGATCGAAGCCGGAGGCGCCGCTGCGGGTGGCCGAGAAGCCGTCGGAACGTTCCTTCGACACGGAGAACGAGTAGCGCAGCTGGTCCGTTCCGCCGGACACCGCGGCATCGGCGGCGAAGGTCCTGTCGCTGCCGCCGCCAACCGAGGCGGTAATCGATGGCGCGCCCTTGCCCTGTTTCGTGAACAGCTGGATGACGCCGCCGATCGCGTCGGCGCCATACAGCGTGGACAGCGGGCCATAGACGATCTCGATGCGGTCGATGGCCGACAGCGGAATGCCGTTCCAGCTGGCCGAGCCGGTGGAAGCGGAGGCGATTCGCACGCCGTCGACCAGCACCAGGCTCTGGTTGCCGTTGGCGCCGCGGATGAACACATTCGACGTGGTGCCGGGGCCGCCAGTACGCGAGACCTCGATGCCGCGCTGGCGCTGCAGCAGTTGAGTGATGGAGCCGGCGCCCGAGTTGGCGATTTCTTCGGCGGTGATCGTGACCGTGTCGCTGATCACCTCGCTGGCCAGCGTGGGCGTGCGCGTGGCGGTGACGATGATCGAATCGATGGCAGTGGCCTGGGCGTGTGCGGCCGGCGCGGCAATGGCGAAGGCCAGCGACGCGAGCGCCGCCTGGGATGCGAAAGGAGAGGTCATGGCAAATCTTTGTAAAGGGAGCAACCGGCCAACGTCCCCGCAGGCCGGATTGAACAGAGCCGCTTCCCGAAGAGGCGGTTCCACCTGGATTGGCCGGTATCCGGGCTGGCGGGCATCACCGTCCGACCTTCCCATGCGAAACGCACAGTGGTTGTTGCGGACAGCTGCCGCGCTGCGATTGCTCGCGCGCGGCTGCCTGCTTACCGTTGCGGGGGCAGCGTACGTTGGCCGATGGCGGCTTCGTATTTCCCGTTTAACTGCGCTCGAGGACTCGAACGCGGGCACCAAAACGGCGCCATTATAAGGTATTAATGCGAAGTATTAATGCGAGGTATTAACTCGAGGTATTAATGCGAAGTATTAATACGAGGTATCAGGGTAAAGTATCAGGCCGCAAGCGAGCCGAGTCGGCCGCCACGGCCAGCCGCAGCACTTCGCCATAGCCGATACGGTGCATGGCCGAAGCGGCGGCCAGTGCCGCCTGTTCGGGCGCGGTGCCGTCGGCAAGGGTGGCCAGCAGGCGCATGGTGCCGGCGTGGCAGATGACGACGGCATGTTCTTCGCTGCGCTGGCAGATACGTGCCAATGCGCCGGAAACCCGCCGGGCCACGGCGAGCACCGATTCGCCACCGCCGGGCCGGTAGTGCAGCAGGTCGGCAGCCCAGGCATCGACTTCGGCGCGTGGGATGTCGTTCCAGCTGCGCAGTTCCCAGCCGCCGAAGTCCATCTCGGCCAGGTCGCCGTCGAAGATGACGTTCGCCGACAGCAGGCGCGCCAGGTCGGCGCAGCGGCGCAGGGGGCTGGAAAAGACCGGGGCGTTGCCCGGCAGGCCACTGGCCAGGAGTGCCGCCTGCATGCGTGCCAGTTCCCCCGGATCGGCCGGCAGGTCGCTGCGACCGTAACACAGCCCCTCGGCTGCCACCGGGCGCGGATGGCGCACCAGTATTAGCTCCATCGTGCCAGCACGCACAGGTAGAACACCGCCTCGGTCAGCTGCTGCACCGCGCCGAGGCAATCCCCGGTATAGCCGCCGAGACGCTGCTGCAGCTTGCGGGCAAACCACAGTGTGACGAGCCCCATCGCCAAGCCGCCGCTAGCGACGCCGCGCCAGTCGAGCCAGTCCAGGGCGGTCGCCACCATCATGGCCGGCAGGCAGCAGATGGCGGCGATCAGGAATTCGCTGCCGGTCATCTGCTCGGCCATCGGCTTGGCCTTGCCCTCGGCACGCGCATAGTCCATCCGCCAGATCAGGCTTGCCGCCATCAGCCGGGACAGCGGATGCGCCACCAGCAGGGCGCCGATCGCGGCGAAGGGCGGTAAATGCGCCAGCGCGGCGCATTTCACGGCCAGCAGCAGGACGATGCCGATCGCGCCATAGGCGCCGATGCGCGAATCCTTCATGATTTCCAGCGCCCGCTCGCGCGTCAGGCCGCCGCCCAGGCCGTCGCAGGCATCGGCAAAGCCGTCTTCGTGGAAGGCACCGGTCAGGTAGATGCCGGCCGCGGTGGACAGCAGCACGGCAATTGCGGGCGGCAGGACCTGTGCCGCGGCCCAGTAGACGGCGCTGGCCGCGATGCCGACCACCAGGCCGACGAGGGGAAAGTAGCGCGAGGCATGGTGCAGCCAGTGCGGCTCGAAGCCTACCCAGCGGGGAATCGGCAGGCGCGTGAAGAACTGCAGCGCGATGAAGAACAGCCGCAACTGCAACACGGCATCCGCTTTCTTCATCAGCTTTTTTCGCTGACCTGGGCCGATGCGAACGTGGCCATGCGGTTCAGGAAGTTGACGGCCGCGTGCACCAGCGGCAGGGCCAGCGCGCTGCCGGTGCCTTCGCCAAGGCGCAGGTCCAGCTGGAGCAGCGGCTTGCCGCCCAGCGTTTCAAGCATCTGCCGGTGGCCGTTTTCATTGGAGCAGTGCGCGAACACGCAGTAGTCGACGATCGCCGGCTGCAGGCGCGCCGCCACGAGCAGGGCGCTGGTGACGATGAACCCGTCGATCAGCAGCACCATGCGGCGCTCGGCCGCGCGCAGCATCGCGCCGGTCATCATGGCGATCTCGAAGCCGCCGAAGGTGGCCAGCACGTCCAGCGGCGCCGTAACGGCGGCATGCAGCCTGGCGGCCGCTTCGATCACGCGTGCCTTGTGCAGCACGCCGTCCGGTGCCAGGCCGGTACCGGCGCCCACGCAGGCGGCTGCGGGAATGCCGGCCAGCTTGTGCATCAGCGCGGCGGCGGCCGTGGTGTTGCCGATGCCCATTTCTCCAAAGCCGACCACGTTGCCCGGCAGCGCGTCGACCAGCGCCGCGCCGTGGGCCAGCGCCTGCGCGCACTGCTCGGCCGTCATGGCCGGCTGGACGGCGAAGTTGCGCGTGCCACGGGCGATCTTGCGGTCCGTAAGGCCGTCGCGCGCGCCGAAGTCATGGGCCACGCCGGCATCGATCACCTGCAGCGCGCAACCGTTCTGCGCGGCGAACACATTGATGGCGGCACCGCCGGACAGGAAATTCTCGACCATCTGCCACGTCACGTCCTGCGGGAAGGCGGAAATGCCCTCGGCCACCACGCCATGGTCGCCGGCGAACACGAGGATGACCGGCGCGTCGATGGCCGGCGTCGTGGTGCGCTGGATCAGGCCCACCTGGCGGGCCAGCGGTTCGAGCATGCCCAGGCTGCCGGGCGGCTTGGTCTTGTTGTCGATGGCGTGCGCCAGGCGCGCGGCCAACCCGGCATCGGCCGTGGACGTGATGAGCGGTACGGCGGCGGGCGCGATGGCGGGCAGGTTCATGGTAAGCGGCAGGCTGGGCAAAGCGGGAATTATAATGGCGCCATGCGCATCCTCATCATCGAAGACAATTCTGACATTGTTGCCAACCTGTATGGTTTTCTCGAGCCGAAAGGCTATGTGCTCGATTCGGCCTCTAACGGCTATGGCGGACTGGCACTGGCCACCCAGCACGACTACGACGCCGTGGTGCTGGACGTGATGCTGCCCGGCCTGAACGGCCTGGAGCTGTGCCAGAAGCTGCGCGGCGAACTGCGCAAGGACATGCCGGTGCTGATGCTGACCGCGCGCGATACGCTGGAGGACAAGGTCGCGGGCTTCGACAGCGGAGCCGACGATTACCTGGTCAAGCCGTTTTCGCTGGTCGAGCTGGAAGTGCGCCTGAAGGCGCTGGTGCGGCGCGCCAAGGGCGCCCATGCGGCCAATGCCGTGCTGGCGTTCGGCGATCTCACCTTCAATACCGACACGTTCGAGGCCAAGCGTGCCGGCCGCCCGCTGGCGCTGACGAAAACCGGCTACACCATCCTGCGGCTGCTGATGCGCGAGGCGCCGAAAGTGGTGTCGCGCGAGCAGATCCTGCACGAGGTGTGGGGCGACAATCCGCCGGATACGGATGCGCTGCGCGTGCACATCCACGCGTTGCGCCAGGCGCTGGACAAGCCGTTCCCGCTGCAGATGCTGCGCACGATCTCGAAGATCGGCTACAAGCTGGTGGACGCCGATGCCTAAGGAAGCCTCGCCGCACAAGGAATCGCTGCGCCGCCGCATCACGGTAGCCTACCTGACGTTCGCCACCGTGTCGTCGGTGTTTTTCGCCGTGATCGCCGCGCTCGCCGTCGAGGGAATCGAGGTGCGCCTGGTGGACGAGCGACTCGAGGAAGTGGCGGCCTGGGCCGGGCCGCGCCATGCGGGCGGCTTGCCGGTCGAGATGCCCGCGGGGCTCAGCTATCATCTCGGCGAAGGCATTCCACGCTCGCTGCGCCCGCTCGCCGAGGGGGTGCACGAGGTCACGGTCGATGGCGTCGACCTGCACGTGCTGAAGGGGATCAGTGCCGCCGGGGAGTATGCCGTGGTCGATCACGACAGCGCCTATGAAAAGATCGAGATCGTCGTCTATTCCATGTTCGCGGTGGCCTTCCTGGGGTTCATGGGCTTTGCCGTGGTGCTGGGGCGCTTCCTGGGCAACCGCATCGTCAACCCGATCGTCGAGCTGGCCGGGGCCGTGGATGCGCGCGCGCCGACGTTGCCGCTGCAGGAGCGTGACGACGAGCTGGGACTGTTGTCGCGCACGATTGCCGGCCATACGGCGGAGCTGAACCAGTACCTCGACCGCGAACGGTTTTTTACCGGCGATGTCAGCCATGAGCTGCGCACGCCGTTGACCGTGATCGCCGGCGCGGCCGAGGTGCTGCTGGCGCAGACCGCCCACAACCCGGCGCTGCAGGCGCCGGCCGAACGGATCTACCGGGCCGCGCGCGAGGCCAGCGATACCACGTCGATGCTGCTGCAGCTGGCGCGCTCGCCGGAGCGGCTGGAATGGGCACCGCTGTCGGCGCAGGCGCTGGCGCGGGAAGAAGTGGCACGCTGCCAGGTACTGGTGGCAGGCCGGCCGGTGGAACTGCGCTATGCGGGGGGCACCGACTTCGCCGTCCAGGGCGTGCGCGAGCTGGTGCTGGCGGCGATCGGCAACCTGGTTCGCAATGCCTGCCAGTACACGGAGCGCGGGTATGTCGAAGTCCGCCTCGAAGGGCGCAGCGTGATCGTCGAGGATACGGGGCCCGGCTTGCCGCCCGCCGCCCGTGCGCGCCTGCGCAACGAGCCGATGCCAGCCGGTGCGCGCGGATCGTCGGGAACCGGGCTGGGGCTTGGGCTGGTCCAGCGGATCAGTGCTCACCTGGGCGCCACGCTCGGGCTTCGGGAGCCGCCTGGACAGCAGCGGTCCGGCGGTGCGGTCGGCAGTTGCATTGAAATCCGCTTTCCGGAAGGCACGTTATTCGTTAACCCGTCCTTAACCGGTGCTTGACGCAAATTTCACTTGCAGATCGGTATTGTTGATGCTTCGATTCCGGACTTTCAACAGTGAAGATCACGACACTGCCACGCATTGGTGCCCCCACGCTGACCTTGGGCGCTTCCGCCTTCCTGGTACTGGCTTATAACGGCAGCTTCTGGAAGACGTTCCTTTCGGCGACAGGTGGCGCACGGCTGGGCAACCTGCCGCTGTACCTGGGGGCATTCATTGCGCTCGTGCTGCTGTTCAATACGATACTCACGCTGGTCAATTTCCGTTTTGTTATCAAGCCGGTATTGACCGTGCTGTTCCTCGGCGCATCGGCCGCGTCGTATTTCATGAACCAGTATGGCGTGGTGATCGATGCTTCGATGGTGCAGAACGTCGTCGAGACGGACCCGAAGGAGGCGCATGAACTCCTGAGCTGGCAGATGCTGCAGACGATTACGCTGCTGGGTATCCTGCCATCCCTGCTGGTATGGCGGTTGCCATTGCGCTTTTCACCCGCGCGGCGTGATTTGCTGGTGAAGTTCGGTACGGTCGCGCTGTCGTTGCTGGCGATCGCGGGCCTGATGATATTGCTTTTCAAGACCCTGGCGCCGGCCGTGCGGGAACACCGGGAACTGCGCTTCCTGCTGACCCCGACCAATATGTTCCAGGCAACACACGGCTACCTGAAGCGCAAATGGGCGACGCCCGCCGTGCTTGCACCACTTGGAACCGATGCAAGCCGGGGCGGCAAATGGGCTGCAGCGCCGGCCCGGCGGGCAGTGACGATCATCGTGGTCGGCGAAACGGCGCGGGCAATGAATTTTTCCTTGAACGGTTATGGCCGGCAAACCAATCCGCTGTTGTCGGTGGAGCCCGGGCTGATCAATTTCAGGAACGTCAGTTCATGCGGTACGGCGACAGCCGTCTCGGTGCCCTGCGTGTTTTCCAATCTTGGCCGCGATGATTATTCGGCGGACAAGGCAAGCAGCCAGGAAGGCTTGCTGGACGTGCTGAAGCACGCTGGTTTCGATGTACTATGGCGCGACAATAATTCCGGCTGCAAGGGCACGTGCGACCGTGTCCGCTATGAAGAAGTGTCGCAGCCGAAACCGGGTGACCCGCTGTGCAATGCCGAAGAGTGTTACGACGAACGGTTGTTGGGCAGTCTCAGGCAGATGATCCGCGATGCGAAAAAGGATATGGTGATCGTGCTGCACCAGAAGGGCAGTCATGGCCCGGAGTATGCGAAGCGCTACCCGGCGGCCTTCGGCAAGTTCGGGCCCGTATGCCGCACCAATGAACTGGAGGACTGTTCGCGTGAATCCATCGTGGCGGCTTACGACAATACGATCCTGTATACCGATTTTGTGTTGAGCAAGACTATCGATCTGCTGCGCGCTGCCGCCACGGAAGACGGCGTCGATACGGCCATGCTGTATTTCTCGGATCATGGCGAATCGCTGGGCGAGCACAATATGTACCTGCATGGGGCGCCATACATGATCTCGCCGGCCGAACAGCGGCAGGTACCGATGATGATGTGGTTGTCCGACAGTTTTCGCGAGCGTTTCAAGATCGATAACAGCTGCCTGGCCGCGCGGGCCACGCAACAGTTCTCCCACGATAACGTCTTTCACACTGTGCTGGGCATGTTGAACGTCAGCACAGCCGTCTATAACCCCAAGCTGGATGTGACGCATCCTTGCGCACGAGATAATTAATATGCCCGGTTCACGTGGCGCCTGGATCGCAGGCAATGGTTTATTGTTGTCCGCACTACTGATCCTGTGGATCGGTAATGCGACCAATATCGACATCATGCTGGCCGATGCCGCTTTTGATAAGGTGACGCACAGTTTCCCGATGCAGCATGCCTGGCTGGCGGAAAAGTTCAATCACGGGATCCTCAAGAAGGCGCTGTCGGCCCTGGCGGTGTTCGTCGTGGTGCTGGCGCTATGGGATGCGGTGCGGCCACGCCGCCACTGGCCCGATTCACGCCGCATAGGGTTGCGGGTCGTGGCCATGTCGGCTGTGCTGGTTCCATTGGTCATCACCTTGGCAAAACAAGAAAGTGCCTCGCATTGTCCCTGGGATTTACAGCGGTATGGCGGCACGGCGCCCTATATCCGGCTGCTGGAAAAGATGCCCGTGGACGTGAGCCCGGGGCAATGCATGCCCGCTGGCCACGCCTCGAGTGCGCTTTGGCTCATATCGCTTGCGGCGTTCTGGTGGCCGCATAGCCGGCGCAAGGGCGTTGCGGTCGGCGTCCTGATGCTGTGCGCCGGCGTCGCCGTTGGCTGGCTGCAGCAGCTGCGTGGAGCGCATTTCCTGACCCATACCTTGTGGTCTGCATGGATCGCGTGTGCCCTGGTCATGGCGATTTATGCGGTGGTCAGAAAGGGGCTTGCAAGGCTGCCCGAGCCTGGCTATAATTCTGTCCCTGCCGCAACGCAGCCGTGAAAACGAAACGATGCGACAGGATGAGTTTGGATCGCTGGAACAACATTGCGATACAAACCGAGGGGTTGACGAGTTGCATGAAACAGCGCATAATCGATCTTCTCTGCTGCTGACAAACACAACGATTTGTCGCCGGGTCCGAAGGATCCGCAGCAAGCCTTCAAGGGCAGAATTCTTTAACAATCAACAGTCGATAAGTGTGGGCGTTTGATGTGATGTGCCCCGGATTTCGGTCCGGATAGCTCAAAATATAGCATCAAACGCTCATAAGAAATAAACGTAACCTTCGCAAGAAGGT
>DASVVD010000309.1:0-3079 GCA_036386715.1 Pseudoduganella sp. | reverse complement strand
GATTTCAACACGCCCGCATTGCACGCGCTGATCGCCGACATGTTCGACACGATGCACGCCGCCAACGGCGCCGGCCTGGCCGCGCCGCAGATCGGCGTCAACCTGCAGGTGGTGATCTTCGGCTTCAAGTCGAACGCCCGCTATCCGGATGCGCCGCAGGTGCCGGAAACGGTGCTGATCAATCCGGTGCTCACGCCGCTGTCGGAAGAGAAGGAAGAGGGCTTCGAAGGTTGCCTGTCGGTGCCCGGCCTGCGCGGCAGCGTGCCGCGCTACGTGCGGCTGCACTACGAAGGTTTCGACCAGCACGGCCAGCCGATCGTGCGCGACGCCGAGGGCTTCCATGCCCGCGTGGTGCAGCACGAGGTGGACCACCTGCACGGCATCCTGTACCCGAGCCGCATCGAGGACTTCGGCAAGTTCGGCTTTACCAGCGTGATGTTCCCCGACCTGGATCCGAACGACGACGACTGAGCGCATTCCTGCGAGAACACACTGCATTTCGATATGCGCCATCGATCATTGGCGCCACGGTGAATCTGTCGTAATATCCCGCCAGACTTTATAACCCAACAATAATCCTGGATCACAAATCCGGGCCACCGGGAGAAACCAGGATGAGCCAACCCTCTTCGTCCAATCCACTCGAATTCACCGCGCGGGGGATCATCCTCGGCATCCTCATAACGCTGGTCTTCACGGCCGCGCAGGTCTATCTCGGCCTGAAAGTCGGCCTCACGTTCGCCACCTCGATCCCGGCCGCCGTCATCTCGATGGCGCTGCTGTCCGCGTTCAAGGATGCGACGATCCAGGAAAACAATATCGTGCAGACGATCGCCTCGGCCGCCGGCACGCTGGCATCGGTGATCTTCGTGCTGCCTGGCCTCCTGATGATCGGCTGGTGGGCCAAGATCCCGTTCTGGCCCACGTTCGGCGCCTGCGCGGTCGGTGGGGTGCTGGGCGTGATGTACACGATCCCGCTGCGCCGCGCGCTGGTGCAGCAGTCCGCCCTGCCGTACCCCGAAGGCGTGGCCGCCGCCGAGGTGCTGAAGGTCGGCACCCAGTCGCGCGCCGGCGCGCAGGAAGGCAAGGCCGGCCTGAAGGCGGTGATCTGGGGTACGCTGGCCTCGGCGTTCTTCGCGGCGCTGGCCGCCGCCAAGCTGATCGCCGGCGAAGTGTCGCATTACTTCCGCTTCGGCGCCGGCAGCGGCGCCACCGGCCTGGGTGCATCGAGCTCGCTGGCGCTGGTCGGCGCCGGCCACCTGATGGGCATCACGGTCGGTGTCGCCATGCTGGTCGGCCTGGTCATTGCCTGGGGCGTGCTGGTGCCGATCCTGACGATGGCCACGCCGATGGCGGCCGGCGCTTCGGTGGCCGACCATGCGCTGGGCGTCTGGAGCACGCAGGTGCGCATGATGGGCGCCGGCACGATCGGCGCCGCGGCGATCGTCACGCTGGCCACGCTGGCCAAGCCGGTGTTCGGCGGCCTGAAGTCGGCGCTTGATGCCTCCCGCGCGGCGAAACACGGCGGTGCCGAAATGCCCCGCGAAGAACGCGACATGCCGATCTTTATCGTCGGCCTGGTCACGCTGATCGCCATGGTGCCGGCCGGCTGGCTGCTGTCGTCCTTCCTGCAGGGCGGCGTGCTGGCTTCGATCGCCACTCCCCTGGTTGCCGTCGGCGTCGGCTACATCCTGGTGGCCGGCCTGCTGGCCGCCGCCGTGTGCGGCTACATGGCGGGCCTGATCGGTTCGTCGAACTCGCCCGTCTCGGGCATCGCCATCCTCACGATCCTCGGCGCTGCGACGTCGGTCGGCTTCGTCGGCCGCGAAGTGATGGGCCCGGAGACCACCCAGGCGCTGATCGCCTTCGCGCTGTTCGTCACCACCGTGGTGCTGGCGGTCGCCGTGATCGGCAACGACAACCTGCAGGACCTGAAGACCGGCCAGCTGGTCGGCGCCACGCCGTGGAAGCAGCAGATCGCGCTGATCATCGGCGTGTTCGCCGGTTCGTGCGTGGTGCCGCCGGTGCTGGAACTGCTGAACCAGGCCTACGGCTTTGCCGGCGCGCCGAACAGCCAGGCGATATCAAGCCAGCCGCTGGCCGCGCCGCAGGCTACGCTGATTTCCACGCTGGCGCGCGGCGTGATCGGCGGCGACCTGCCATGGCACCTGATCGGCTGGGGCGCGGCGATCGGCCTTGCCCTGGTGGCGGTCGACTTCATGCTGAAGAAATCCAGCCATGGCAAATACAGCCTGCCGCCGCTGGGCGTCGGGCTGGCCGTCTACCTGCCGTCGGCCGTGACGGCGCCGGTGGTGGTGGGCGCCGTTGCCGGTTACTATTTCGAGAAATCCTTGCGCGGCAAGAGCTATGGCGAGGCGGCGTCCCGCGTGGGCGTGCTGGTGATGTCCGGCTTCATCGTCGGCGAGAGCCTGTTCAACGTGGCGCTGGCCGCGCTGATCGTCCTGTCGGGCAAGGGCGAGCCGCTGGCCTTCGGTGCCGGCGTCGAGGAGACGGTCGGCATGCTGATCGCGCTGGCCGTGGCCGCTGCGATCCTTGTCACGCTGTACCGCTGGGCCGCCAACTCGGCCCGCAAGATCGAGGTGTAATCCGCGGGAGCGATTGGCAGATGAATCCGGTGAATCCGATGGCAGGTCACAGGCTGGGGCAGGGCACCTGGTACATGGGCGAGGACAGCGCGCGCCAGGGCGACGAGGTGCGCGCGCTGCAGCTCGGTGTCGATCTCGGCATCACGCTGATCGACACGGCCGAGATGTATGGCGAAGGCGGCGCCGAGCGCGTGGTCGGCGCGGCGATCGCGGGGCGGCGCGATGCCGTCACCATCGTCAGCAAGGTCTACCCGCACAACGCCGGCCGCGCCGACGTGCAGCGCGCCTGCGAACGCAGCCTCGGTCGACTCAAGACCGACCGGATCGACCTGTACCTGCTGCACTGGCGCGGCGGCGTGCCGCTGGCGGAAACGCTGGAAGGCTTCGAGGCGCTGAAACGGGACGGCAAGATCCTTGCCTACGGCGTCAGCAATTTCGATACGGCGGACATGGAGCAGGCGCGGCGCACGCCG
>DASVVD010000308.1:0-7581 GCA_036386715.1 Pseudoduganella sp. | reverse complement strand
CGTCGGGCCGGCGCCGCGGCGGCGTTTGCGGTCCATCGTGTTGCGCTTGTTGGCAGGCACCAGCATCGCGCGCAGGCCGGCATAGCTGTCGGCGTTGACGAGCCCGGTCGCCACCAGTTCGCCCAGGGTGTCTTCCAGCTCCGCGCCCAGCAGTCGCGCATCGTGCGCCAGCTCGTCGAAGAACATTGCGCCGTGGCTGCGCAGGGCTTCCAGCACGCGCGCCGCGCGCGACGACACGACCACTTCGCCGGCGACGGCGGGCAGCGCATGCCACAACCCGAGCTGGCGGCGCGGCAGCAGTACCAGCGGCGTGCCGCGCACCGGGCCGCCGCTGGCGCTGGACGGCGCGCCCACCCGCGTCCAGACGATGCGGCCGGCGCGGCAAAGCTCGTCGAGCCAGGTCATCGAGTAATCCTTGACGCGGGCCGCCAGCAGCTCGCTTTCCCATGCGCCAGCCGCGGCTTCGTAGCCTTCCAGCTGCGCCAGCACCAGGGGCAGGGCATCGCTGCCCTGCAGCCGCGCCTCGTCGCCCAGGTGCTGCCATTCGAACAGGAAGCGCATGAAGTCCTGCCGCTCGACCGGTTCGATTTCGCGCCGCAAACTCCTGATCGTGTAGCGGTGGATGCGCGCCAGCAGGTGCCGCTCGCACCACTCCTCGACCGCCGCGCCGGGAGCCAGGCCCGGCGTGAAGCGGCCGCGCATCACGTAGCCTTCGCTTTCCAGCGCCGCCAGCGCGATGGTGACGGTGCTCTCTGGCAGGGACAGCGCTGCGGCGATCGCCGCCACCGGCTGTGGGCCGAAGCCGGACAGCCGCGCGCGCAGCAGTTCGACCAGCGCGGTGTCGCGCGTCCACGCTTCGTCGCCATCGGCCGCCAGCCGGTCCGGTATCGCCAGGGCGGGCGATGCAATGGCTCCCGGGTAGACGGCCTGCAGGCAGGCCAGCCGTTCCAGCGCCACCCACAGGCCGGCGCCGCCGTCTTGCTGCCCTGATTGCAGCCCCGATTGCAGCCGGGTTGCGCGCCCGCCTTTGACAAGCGCGGCCAGCCAGCCTTGCCAGCCTTCGTTGTCGGCCGCCTCGGCCGGGGTGATGGCGGCCAGCGCCACCAGCGCCTCGTGCATTTCATCGCTGTCGCGCACGCGCGGCCAGGCCTCGAGCGCCACCGCCTCGATCGCACCGGCATCGAGCGCGCCGAGATCGTCCGCCGCGGCGGGATCGGTCCAGCGGCGGTTGATCACGGCCTGGGTGCGGCGCTCTTCCAGCGGCGCATCGTCGAGGAAGGCGTAGGGCCGGGCGTTGAGGATCTCCATCGCCAGCGCCGACGGTGCCGGCAGGTCGCGCGACAGCAGCCTTACTTCCCCGGCTTCCATGCGGCGCAGCAGGGCCAGCCAGCCTTCGCTGTCCATCGCCTCGTGCAGGCAGTCGTCCAGTGTCTGGTCCACCAGTGGGTGGCTGGGCAGCTCGCGTTCGCCGGCGATGTTCTCCAGGCAGGCCGCCTGGTCGGGGAACACCGCGGCCAGCATGTCGTCGCTTTTCATGCGCATCAGCTGCGGCGCCACCTTGCGCCCACCGGCGTAGCGCGGCAGCGCCAGCGCGGTGGTGGCGTTCCAGCGCCAGCGCACGTTGAACAGCGGCGCATCGAGCAAGGCCTGCACCAGGAGGTGCTCCGCGCTCGTGGAACGCAGGTAGCGCCATACCTCGTCCAGTGGAAAACTGTGGCTGTCCGACAGCGACAGCACGATCGCATCCTCGGTGGCGGCGGCCTGCAGTTCGAAATTGAAGGTGCGGCAGAAGCGCTTGCGCAGTGCCAGGCCCCAGGCGCGGTTGATGCGGCTGCCGTAGGGCGTGTGCAGCACCAGCTGCATGCCGCCCGAGGCATCGAAGAAGCGTTCCATCACCAGCGTGTCGCGGGTCGGCAGGGCCGACAGGGCCGAGCGTGCGCGCGCCAGGTACTCGACGATCTGGCGCGCCGCGTCGTCCTGCAATCCCAGGTGCTCCTGCAGCCAGGCGATGGCATGCTCGATGGCTTCGTCGTTCCCGGCTTTGCCATCGTCCCGTTCGCCGAGCAGCCGGTCGATCTCGCCGCGCAGCCGCGCCACGCCGAGCGACAGTTCGTCGCTGCGGCCCGGCGCCTCGCCCAGCCAGAACGGGATGTTCGGCGCGGCGCCGTGCGCATCCTCGACGCGCACCTTGCCGGCCTCCACGCGCGTGATGCGGTAGGAGGTGTTGCCGAGCTGGAACACGTCGCCGGCCAGGCTCTCCACGGCGAAGTCCTCATGCACGGTGCCCACGTTCTGGCCGCCCGGTTCCAGCAGCACGGTGAAGTCGGCATTGTCCGGGATCGTGCCGCCGGAGGTGACGGCCGTCAGCTTGCCGCCGCGCCGGCCGCGCAGCGTGCCAGTGACGGCGTCGCGGTGCAGGTAGGCGGCGCGCACGCCCTGGCGGCCGGTGTAGCCCTCGGTCAGCATGCGCAGCACGGCTTCATAGCGCTCGCGCGCCAGCGCCGCATACGGCATGGCGCGGCGGATCAGCGCGAACAGCTCGTCCTCGCTCCACTCGCGGTTGCCCACCTCGGCCACGATCTGCTGCGCCATCACGTCCAGCGGGGCGGGCGGGATGCGCAGCGTGTCGAGTTCGTCGCGGCGCACGCAGTCGAGCAGGGCGGCGCATTCCACCAGGTCGTCGCGCGAGGTGGGGAACAGCCGGCCCTTCGGCAGGCCGCCCACGTGGTGGCCGGAGCGGCCGACACCCTGCAGGAACGAGGCGATGCTGCGGGGCGAGCCGATCTGGCAGACCAGGTCGACGTCGCCGATATCGATGCCCAGTTCCAGCGATGCCGTGGCGATGAGCATGCGCAGGTCGCCGCCTTTGAGGCGTTGTTCCGCATCCAGCCGGTATTCCTTCGCCAGGCTGCCGTGATGCGCCGCCACGTGCCCGCTCCCCAGGCGGTCGGCCAGGTGCCGCGCCATCCGCTCGGCCATGCGCCGCGTGTTGACGAACACCAGCGTGGTGCGGTGCAGGGCCGACAGTTCAGCCAGGCGGTCGTACACGCGGTCCCACACTTCGTTCGGCATTACCGCTTCGAGCGGCACGGGTGGCAGTTCCAGCCCGAGGTCGCGCGCCCGCACATGGCCCACATCGACCACCGCGCAGTCGCGTCCCGCGCCGGCGAGGAATTGCGCCACCAGGGAAATCGGCTTCTGGGTGGCGGACAGGCCGATGCGGACCGGTGCCGCGCGCACCGCACCTGCGGCCCCGGGCTGCTCCTGGCAGAGTGCATCGAGGCGCTCGAGGCTGAGCGACAGGTGGCTGCCCCGCTTGCTGCCGGCCACGGCATGGATTTCGTCGACGATCACCGTGCGCACGGTGGACAGCATGGCGCGCCCGCTCGCTGACCCCAGCAGCACATACAGCGATTCCGGGGTCGACACGAGGATGTGCGGCGGCCGCTTGCGCGCCGCGTTGCGCTCGGCCTGCGGCGTGTCGCCGGTGCGCACGGCGCTGCGGATGCCGTGCCGCGGCAGTCCCAGCGCCTCGAGTTCGCGGCCGATGCCTTCGAGCGGCACCACCAGGTTGACGCGGATATCGTTCGACAGCGCCTTCAGCGGCGACACGTACAGCACGCGCGTTTCATCCGGCAGCGGCAGGTCCTGGCTCTCGCGCACCAGCGCGTCGATCGCCGCCAGGAACGCGGTCAGCGTCTTGCCCGAACCGGTCGGCGCCGCAACCAGCGTGGGCTTGCCGGCCTGGATCAGCGGCCAGGCGCGGCGCTGCGCCTCGGTCGGTCCTTTCCTGAAGGCGGCGCCGAACCAGGCCGCCACCGCGGGGTGGAAATCATGCCGGGCGCGGGAACGGGAAGCCATGGGCGGGCCCGCTCACCGGGTTTGCCAGATCCGGGCGCCGGCCACGCTACTCGGCATGGAATTCCTCGGTGTCGGCGAACAGCCCCCACGCCACGATGAACAGCGCGGCGATCACCGGGCCGATCACGAAGCCGGTCAGGCCGAACAGCGCCATGCCGCCAATGGTGGACAGCAGCACGACATAGTCGGGCAGCTTGGTATCCTTGCCGACCAGCAGCGGGCGCAGCACGTTGTCGACCAGACCGATGACCACCACGCCGTAGACCGCCAGGCCAATGCCTTGCCACACCGAACCCGTGATCAGGAAATACGCGGCCACCGGTCCCCACACGATTGCCGCGCCCACGGCGGGCAGCAGCGACAGGAACGCCATCACCACGGCCCACAGCATCGGGCCTGGCACGCCGAGGAACCAGAATGCCAGGCCGCCCAGCGCGCCTTGTGCAATCGCCACCAGCACGTTGCCCTTCACGGTAGCGCGGATCACGATGATGAAATTGTCGAACAGCGGCTGCTTGTAGCGTTCGCTCAACGGCACCGCGCGCCGGATGTCGGCCGACAACGTCTGGCCGTCGCGGAACAGGAAGAACAGCAGGTACAGCATGACGGTCATGCTGACGAGGAAATCGAGCGTCATGCTGCCGAAGTTGATCGCATATTTCGCCACCGCCTGGCTGATCTGCGCGGCACCGGCCGTGAGCTTGACCTGCAGCGCCGCCAGGTTGGTCAGCTCGAAGCGTTCGAGCACCGAGTGGGCCCAGGCCGGCAGGGCGGCGACCACGCGCTGGAAGATGATGCCGAAATTGATCTGGCCCGAGTTGATCATCTCGTAGACGCCGGCCGCCTGGTCGATCAGCGACAGCGTGATCAGCGTCAGCGGCAGGATCACCATCAGCAGGATCAGCAGCAGGCCGATCAGGGCACTGGTATTCGGCCGGTTGCCGGTCATGTTGAGCAGCCGGTAATGCACCGGCGCGAACACGATGGCCAGGATCACGCCCCAGAACACGGCGCCCGAGAAGGGCAGCAGGATGCCGAAAAAGCCCAGGGTCAGGATGCCCAGCAATAGCAGGAAGGATTTTTGCAACAGGGAGAAGTGCTTCATTGTATTTATTAGGTAAATTTTGGCCGCGGCAGTGTAAAACGCGGCCTGGCAGGCGCGGCGTTGCCTCATCATAGCCGAACGGGCAACTTTTCCCGGCCCCGTACAGTGCGCCGGCTACAATCCCACGGCATACTGCCGGGCGCCACCTGGCGGCACAAGCCAATCGTGCGCATTGGCAGCGCCTCATCTGGCGATAATGACAAGTCCCTTTCATCCGGGTAATGCCGATCCCAACCAGCGGAGGACCGATGCTGCACCGAGAAACATGCCATGCCCGCCAGCCGCGGACGGGCGTTGCGCGTGCGCTCGCGCCGGCCTTGGCAGACAGGCAGGGCCCATGAAGGAAGGCGATATCGTCGGCTGCCACGACTGCGGTGCGCTGCACCGCTGGCGGCCGCTGGCGCCCGAACAGCGCGCGCGCTGTACCCGCTGCGGCAGCGTGCTGTACCGGTGGCACGCCACCGGACCCACGCCCACGCCGGCCTCGATGGTGGCCATCACGCTGGGCGCGGTACTGGTCTACCTGATTGCCCAGTTTTTCCCGATCGTGGAGCTGGAAATGAGCGGTTTTACCTCCGGCGCCACGCTGCTGCAGGCGATCGGGGTGCTGTGGAGCGAACGGATGCAGGTCATCGCGGCGATGGTGTTCTTCTTCGCGGTCGCGTTCCCGGCGCTGGAACTGGGCTCGCTGCTGTATGTGGCATTCGGCCTGCTGCATGGTCGCCGCGTGCCGGGATTCAACCTGCTGCTGCGGGTGGTGCAGGGCGCGCGGCACTGGGCCATGACGGAGGTGCTGATGATCGGTATCCTGGTCACCGCGATCAAGATGACGAGTCTGGCGCGGGTGATCCCGCACCCGGGCCTGTTCGCGTTCGGCGCGCTGACCATCCTGTGCGCCGTCGCGATGCGCTACGAGCCGCGCGCGCTGTGGGAGCTGGGCGACCGGCTCGATCCGCCGGCGCGCCGCGAACCGCCCGGCGCCATGGATGGCCATGCGCCGCTCGAATGCCGTGCCTGCGGGCTGGTCAACCGTGGCCTGCGTGAAAAGCAGCCTTGCCGCCGCTGCGGCGCCAGGCTGCACCACCGGATCCCGCACAGCACCACGTGGACCTGGGCGCTGCTGGCGGCAGCCGCGCTGCTGTACGTGCCGGCCAATATCCTGCCGGTGATGTATACCGAATCGATCGGCGGCACGGAGGGCGATACCATCATGAGCGGCGTGGCGCTGTTCTGGACCACCGGTTCACCCGGCCTGGCAATCGTCATCTTCGTTGCCAGCGTGCTCGTGCCGGTGTCGAAGCTGGTGGCGCTGGCGCTGCTGAACGGCACCGCGCAGTGGGGGGCGCGCTGGGCGCCGGCCGGCCGCACGCGCCTCTACCGCGTGGTGGAATTCATCGGCCGCTGGTCGATGCTCGATATCTTCGTGGTCACGCTCACCGTGGCGCTGGTGCGCTTCCAGGCGCTGGCCGTGATCACCGCCGGCCCCGGCGCCCTGGCGTTCGGCTGCGTGGTGATCCTGACGATGTTCGCCTCGAACCGGTTCGACCCGCGCCTGATCTGGGACCCCGTCGAGAACCAACAGAATGGAGAAATACATGCCTGAGCAGGACCACCCGCAACCCGCCGTCGACCGCCCGAGCCGCTGGCTGCCGTCGCTGATCTGGCTGATCCCGGTGCTGGCCGCCGTCATCGGCGCCACGCAGGTGGTCAACTGGATGACCAGCCGCGGGCCCACGATCACCGTCAGCTTCAGCACCGGCGAGGGGCTCGAGGCCGGCAAGACCAAGGTCAAGTACAAGGATGTCGACATCGGCGAGGTGGTGGCCGTCACGCTCGGCGAGGACGGCAACCGGGTCGACGCGAAAATCCAGATGGCGCGCGAGGCGAAACGCTTCGCCGCCAGGGACACGCGCTTCTGGGTGGTGCGCCCGCAGATCGGCGCCAGCGGCGTGTCGGGCCTGGGCACGCTGCTGTCCGGCCCCTATATCGGCGCGGCGCCCGGCAAGGCGGCGGATACCACCGCGCAGTTCACCGGACTCGATACGCCGCCCGCCGTGCCGCCCGGCTTGAAGGGCCGCGAGTACAAGCTGCACGGCGATACCCTGGGTTCGGTGAGTATCGGTTCACCGGTTTATTACCGCCGGCTGAGGGTGGGGCAGGTGGCCGGGTACCAGCTGGACCAGGCCGGCGACGGCATCGACATGTCGGTGTTCATCGAGGACCGCTACGTGGGCTTCGTCGGCACCGACACGCGCTGGTGGCATGCCAGCGGTGTCGACCTGCGCCTCGACGCCGGCGGCTTCAAGCTGAACACGCAGTCGCTGGCGGCACTGGCCACGGGCGGCATCGCGTTCGAATCGGGCAACGGCCAGAAGCCGGCAGCCGCGGCGCCGGCTGGCACCCGCTTCAACCTGGCCGACGACCGCGCCGCCGCGCTGCGCCCGCCGGACGGTCCCGGCGTCACGGCGGTGCTGTACTTCGACCAGTCGCTGCGCGGCCTGGTGCCCGGAGCGCCGGTCGATTTCCGCGGCATCGTGCTGGGCGAGGTGCGCGCCGTGGGCGTGGAATTCGACCGCACCCGCAAGGCCTTCCGCATGCCCGTCACGATCGACCTG
>DASVVD010000307.1:0-3563 GCA_036386715.1 Pseudoduganella sp. | reverse complement strand
TGCTCGGGAACTTGACGGTGGCCGGCGATCCCAGGCCGTTGAGCTGATAGCTCACGCCGGAGTTGTTGATGTCGCCCTCGTACACGCCCTGCGACGGCGTGGCGCCGGTGCCGCGCGTCTTGCCCACCAGGCCGGACAGCGTGAGTTTGTCGTTCACCCGCCACTTGCCCTGCAGGTCGAGGAACTCGGATTTCGCATACGCGCCTTCGCGCACGATATCGTCGACGATGCCGTAGCGCAGCGGCGCTGCGGCCGTGCCCTTGTTGCTGTAGTTGAGCGACGTCAGCGTGCCGTTGCGCACCGTGTACGAATCGGGCACCACGTTGCCGCCGATGGCGCCGCTGCCGTTCATGTCGCTCATGTAGTTGCGGTTGTAGTTCGACGCTTCCAGCTTCGAATTGAAGTAGGTCGCTTCCATCGAGAAGTCGCGCGAAGGCTTGACCTGCGCGGCCACCAGGCCGCCCTTGCGGTGCCGTTCCTGCGTGAACAGCGAGGAGCCGATCAGGCGCGGGTACCACACGTTGGCCAGGTCCGGACGGGCCTGGGCCAGCGCGCTGCCCGGGGCGACCTGCGTGTACTGCAGCAGTTCCTGGCCGTCGCGGCGCAGGCTGCGCTTTTCGGAGAAGCCCTGCACCATCACGCCGAAGGTATTGGTGGCGTTCTTCCAGTTGATCAGGCCCGAGAATTGCGGGTCGGTCTTCTCGGCCAGCGTGGAGTACACGGCCTGCACCGAGCCTTCCAGCGACAGCTGTTCCTTGAAGTCGAGCGGGTGGCGCGTGATCACGTCGATCGAGCCGGCGGCGCCGCCTTCGATCATGTCGGCGGTCGGCGCCTTGCGCACGATGACCTGGCCGACGATTTCCGAAGGCAGCAGTGAATACGAGGTGGTGCGGCCGACGGCGCCGCCCACCTGGTCGAGCACGAACCAGTCGCCGGACGACACGGCATGGCCGTTGATGGTGGTCTGCGTCAGCGAGGGCGCGGTGCCGCGCAGGCTCACGCGGTCATTTTCGTCGAAGCCGCCCGAACCGGCGGCCGAGGAGCTGATGTTCACGCCGGGCAGGCGCTGCAGCGAGTCGGCCACGTTCTTGTCCGGCATCTTGCCGACGTCTTCGGCGGTGATGACCTCCACGTTGGCCGAGGCATTGCGCTTGGCCGCGAGCGACTGCTGCAGCGCGGCTCGCAGGCCGGTCACGATCACCGTCTGCGGCTCGTCCTGAACCGCGGCCTGCTGGGCGTGGGCCGATGCGGCCATGCCCAGCACCATGATGGCGACGGCAGCCGCCGCCGGCGTCAGGCGGTTGATGGCCGGACGGTGCTTGTCTTGTCGTGCTGACTGGATGCGCTTCATTTACTCCCCCTTGATGTGGCCCGCCGCGCTGGCCGGGCCGTACGTTTCATGGAGCCGCGCTGCCTGCCACCGGTACGCCGCCGGCGGCACGATTGCGTCTCCCACACTTGCAAAACCAATTGAGCGCCAATATACCCCCAACCAATACCACAACACTACCAATCAGCTTATATTTTTGAAATGTTGTATCGCCAATACATACCACTTTGTCGCAAAATGCGCTCAGATAGCGCTAACTCCGGGCAAGCAGGCAAACCAGCAGTACGGACCGCTTTATGTATGGTCTTTTTTTGGTATTATCGACGCGGCCATTCAAGGGGCTGGAAAAGCTGCCGGCCGGCAGCAGGGACGAGCATCGGATCACTCGGGGGAGAACACATTGACTTCGCTGGCGGACATCATGCGCGGCATGGGGCATACCGGTTTGCCGCTGTACCAGCAACTGCAGCGGGCGCTGCGGGAGGCGATCGACCAGCGCGTCTTCGGCCCCGAGGAAGCGTTGCCGGCGGAGCGGCAGCTGGCGGCCGACCTGGCGGTTTCCCGCATCACCGTGCGCAAGGCGATCGATGGCCTCGTCGAGGAAGGCCTGCTGGTGCGCCGCCCGGGTTCGGGCAATTTCATCAATACCCGCATCGAGAAGAACTTTGCCAAGCTCACCTCGTTTTCGGAAGATATCCGCGCGCGGGGCCGTACGCCGCACAGCGTGTGGCTCAGGCGTTCGGCGGGCACCGTGACGCCGGAAGAAGCGCTGCGCCTGCGGCTGTCGCCGGGCGCGCCGGTGTACCGCTTCAACCGGATCCGTTTTGCCGACGACCTGCCGATGTGCCTGGAATACGCCACGATCGTGGCCGGCGCCCTGCCTTCGCTGGAAGCGGTGGACGTGTCGATGTATGAAGCGCTGGAACAGACCGGCCACCGGCCCGTGCGCGCCTTGCAGCGCCTGTCGGCGCTGCTGCTGAACGCCGAGCAGGCCCAGCTGCTGCAGACGCGCGAGGGCGATGCCGGCCTGGCCGTGGAAAGGCTCGGCTTCCTGCGCGATGGCAGGGCCGTGGAGTTCTGCCGCTCGATCGTCCGCGGCGACCTGTATGACTTCGTGGCGGAGCTGAACGCGCCGTAGGCCATGGCGCCGGCAGGTGTGCGGCCCGCCGCACCCGCCCGCGCCACTGCCGTTACTTCGCCTTCGATTCATCTCCCGCGACGACGACCACCAGCCTGGCCGGGTCGAGATGCTTGCGGAACGCGGCATTGACCTGCTCCACCGTGAGTGCCTGCAGCTTCTGCTCGTGCTGCTTGCTCCATGCGAAGGTGCGGTCCAGGTACATGAAGTTGGACCATGCGCTGGCCACCACGCCGTCGCGGCTGCGGTTCTGCAGGCGCTGCTGCAGCAGGCCCGATTTGGCACCCGCCACTTCGGCGGCGGTGAAGCCCTCCTTCAATGCGCGCAGGATTTCCTCGCGCACCGCGGCTTCGAGCTTTTTCAGGTTTTGCGGCGCGGCGATCGCGCTGATCGTGAAGTGCGAGGCCCGGTCGATGTCGCCCACCGACAGGTTGGAACCGCCGCCGTACGACAGGCCGTCCTTCTGGCGGATGCGGTCCATCAGGCGCGATTTCAGGCCACCGTCGCCGAAGATGAAGTTGGCCAGTTCCAGCGCCGGGAAGTCGGGATCGTCGCTGTGCAGGTCGAGGTTCACGCGCGCGGTGTAGAAGCCATTTTCCTTGTCCGGCGTATCGATGGCCTTGCGCGTGGCGGCGCGCTCCGCGTTCGCATCGGGAATGCGCGCATAAGAGGCTTTGCTGTCCCAGCCGGCCAGCGTGTCGGCGACCGTCCTGCTCACGGCTTGCTTGTCGAAGTCGCCCACGATCGCCATCTCGCCGTGCGAGGCGCCGTAGAACTCACGGTAATAGGCCTTCACGTCATCGAGCTTCATGGCCTTGAGCGCAGCGAGCTGCTCGTCGACCGTCATCACGCTGCGCGGATCGCCCTTCGGCCAGTGATCGAAATACTCCTCGATGGCCTGGCCGGCCAGCGCCTGCGGCTCATTACGGTTGGCCTCGATGCCCACGATCCATTGCTGGCGCAGCTGCTCGAACTCGGCCTCGGGGAAGCTCGGTTCCTTCAGCACCTGCGCCATCAGCCGCAGCGCCGCGTCGAGGTGCTCGCGGGTGGTATCGAAGTGATACACGCTGCCGCTCATCTTCAGTTTCGACATCG
>DASVVD010000306.1:0-8209 GCA_036386715.1 Pseudoduganella sp. | reverse complement strand
GCTATTGCGCAGGTTGCCGACAATGAATTCATCGTCGTCGCACAGAATGCCCGCATCAAGTTCGACCCGAGCGGCCGCAATGCCGGCAAGCCGTCGATGTATGCGCGCGTGGAAGAAGGGCAGTACGCCGAAGGCAAGTGGGTCATGGAACGCGTGTGGAATGGCGACCAGACCGACTACGGCCTCAATTTCGGCGCCAGGCCTTTCGTGCTCAAAATAAAACTGGGGACCTACAAATGATCAAATCGCAAATGAACGCAGTAAGCAAGGCCGTAAGCCTGGCCTGCCTGGTGGCCGCGGGCGCCCCGGCGCTGGCCGGCACGTTCCAGCAATCCTCCACCGGCGTGACCATCGCGCCGGACAGCGGCGCAGCCAGGGAAGTGCGGCTGGAAGTCATGGCCGACAACATCGTCCACGTGGTCAAGGTCGACCAGGCCGGCAAGCAGCTGACGCCGTCGCTGATGACGATCGCCAAGCCGTGCGCGTGCACGTTCGATGTGAAGAAAAGCGGCGACAGCGTGTCGCTGACCACGAAGAAGATCGTCGCCACCGTATCGCTGAAGGATGGCCGCGTGCAGTTCGCCGACAAGGGCGGCGCCGTGTTCCTGAAGCAGGATGCCGAAGACATCAAGCCGGTCACCGTTGGCGGCAAGCCCTACCTGGCGGTGAAGCAGGGCTTCAACTTCGGCACCAAGGATGCGTTCTACGGTACCGGCCAGCACCAGAACAACCAGATGAACCTGAACGGCGAAGACGTCGACCTGTTGCAGCACAACATGGACATCGCCATTCCGCTGGTCGTCTCGGACAAGAACTACGGCATCCTGTGGGACAACAACGGCATCACCCGCTTCGGCGATGCCCGTCCCTACGGCCCGATCGGCCGCGACCTGAAGCTGGCGGATGCATCCGGCAAGGAAGGCGCGCTGACCGCCCGCTACTACATCGGCGGCAAGCTGGCGCTCGAGCGCCGCGAAAACAATATCAATTACCAGTACCTGAAGGACGTGGCGGAGTTCTGGCCGAAGGAGCTCAAGCCGCTGAAGGAACTGAAGGACGTCAAGGTGGTATGGGAAGGCAAGCTGGCCAGCGACAAGCCGGGCGTGCACAAGATGAAGCTGTACTCGTCCGACTACGCCACGCTGACCGTCGATGGCAAGCAGGTGATGGATGTGTGGCGCCAGGGCTGGAACCCGTGGTACCACAATTTCGAGGTCGATTTCGCCGCGGGCAAGCCGGTCGACTTCAAGCTCGAATGGAAGCCGGAAGGCGGCATGATCTATGTGGCGCACAACAACCCGCTGCCGGCGGCGGAGCGCCACTCGCTGCAGTTCTCGTCCGAGATCGCCGAGGGCCTGAACTACTACGTGGTGCGCGGCACCAGCATCGACAACGTGATCGGCGGCTACCGCACGCTGACCGGCGTGCAGCCGCTGATGCCGAAGTGGGCCTACGGCTTCTGGCAGTCGCGCCAGCGCTACGAGACCCAGGAACAGCTGCTCGACACCGTCAAGACCTATCGCCAGAACGGCTGGCCGCTCGACAACATCGTGCAGGACTGGTTCTACTGGCCGGAAAACGGCTGGGGCTCGCACGACTGGGATCCGAAGCGCTTCCCCAACCCGAAAGGCATGGTGGACGAGGTGCACAGGATGAACGCGCGCATCATGCTGTCGGTCTGGGGCAAGTTCTACGAGAACACCGACAACTACCAGGAACTGAAGGCCAAGGGCCACATGTGGACCAAGAACGTCGAGGACGGCGCGCTGGACTGGGTTGGCCCCGGCTACAAGAACAGCCACTATTCGCCGTACTCGCAGGAAGCGCGCGACATCTACTATCGCCAGATGAAGACCAAGCTGGTCGACCTGGGCATCGATGCCTGGTGGCTGGACAACACCGAGCCGGACGTGCTGTCGAACACCCGCCTGGAGGACTTCAAGAAGCTGATCGGCCCGACGGTCTACGGCCCGGGCGAAATCACCTTCAACTCCTACAGCCTGGTGCAGACGCAGGCGCTGTATGACGGCCTGAAACGCGACCAGCCCAACAAGCGGCAGTTCATCCTGTCGCGGTCGGGCTTTGCCGGCGCGCAGCGCAACTACGTGGCCACCTGGAGCGGCGACACGGTGGGCCGCTGGAACAACCTGTACGACCAGATCTCGGCGGGCGTGAGCTCGTCGATGTCCGGCATGCCGAACTGGACGCACGATATCGGCGGCTATGCGCAGGAAACCCGCTTCCAGAGCGGCGAACTGGGTTCGGCGCAGGAAAACCGCGGCATCGGCGGCGTGGAGATCAAGCCGGAAGACCTGAAGGAGTGGCGCGAGCTGAACCTGCGCTGGTGGCAGTTCGGCGCGTTCACGCCGCTGTTCCGCTCGCACGGCGAAGTGGTCAAGCGCGAGATCCAGAACATCGCCCCGGAAGGCTCGCCGATGCGCGATTCGATGGTGTGGTACCTGAAGCTGCGCTACCGCCTGATGCCTTACATCTACGCGACCGCATCGAGCACGTATTTCAACGAAGGCTCGATCATGCGTGGCCTGGTGATGGACTTCCCGACCGATCCGGGCTCGAAGGATGTGAAGGACGAGTTCCTGTTCGGCCATGCGTTCCTGGTGGCGCCGGTGTCGGAGTACGGTGCGCGCGAGCGCAAGGTGTACCTGCCGAAGGGCGCGCAATGGTATGACTACCAGACCGGCGAACGCCTGCAGGGCGGCAGCACGGTCACCGCGCAGGCGCCGGAAACGCGCATGCCGCTGTTCGTCAAGGCCGGTGCGATCGTGCCGATGGGCCCCGTGACGCAGTACGTGGACGAGAAGCCGGATGCCCCGCTCACGCTGAAGGTCTACACCGGCGCGGACGGCAAGTTCAGCTTCTATGAAGACGACGGCGTGACCGAGGATTACCAACGCGGCGGCTACACGCGCATTCCGCTGTCGTACAACGACAAGACCGGCGTGCTGTCGATCGGCGCGCGCGAGGGCTCCTACAAGGGCATGGTGGACAAGCGCACATTCCGCGTGCACTTCGTCAAGCCAGGCGTATCGAGCGCGGACACGCTGGATACGGCCGACAAGGAAGTCTCTTATGAAGGCAAGCCAGTGACGGTGAAGCTGTGATGGCACCGGTGAAGACCCTGGTGGCGCTGGCGGTCGCGGTGCTGGTGTCCGGTGCCGCGCACGCGGCACCGGGCCCGGACCGGCGTGCACAGGATACCGTGGCGCAGATGACGCAGGAGGAAAAGCTGCGCTTGGTATTCGGCTACTTCGGTGCCGAATTCGCCGGCGTGAAGCCGCCGAAGGAGGCGATTCCGTACACGGCGGGCTATATCGCCGGTGTGCCGCGGCTGAAGATCCCGGCGCAGTGGCAGACCGATGCCGGCCTGGGCGTGGCCACGCAGCCATCGCCCGCGCCGCGCGAACGCACCGCGCTGCCGTCCGGCCTGGCCACGGCGTCCAGCTGGAACACGAAGCTGGCGTATGAGGCGGGTGTGATGATCGGCCGCGAGGCGCGGCTGTCCGGCCACAACGTGATCCTGGGCGGCGCCGTGAACCTGATGCGCGAGCCGCGCAACGGCCGCAATTTCGAGTATGCGGGCGAGGATCCGCTGCTGGCCGGCGTGATTACCGGCGAGCAGATCCGCGGCAACCAGTCGAACAACATCGTCGGCACGATCAAGCACTTTGCATTCAACGACCAGGAAACCAACCGCAACACGATCGACGTGAAGATCGACGAGGCGGCTGGCCAGATGTCCGACCTGCTGGCGCTGCATATCGCCATCGAGCGCGGCGATCCGGGCTCGGTGATGTGCTCGTACAACCTGGTCAACGGCGTGTATGCCTGCGAGAGCGACTGGCTGCTCAACCAGGTGCTGAAGAAGGACTGGGGTTATAAAGGGTTCGTGATGTCCGACTGGGGCGCCACGCACTCGACCACGCAGGCCGCCAACGGCGGTCTCGACCAGCAGTCCGGTTGGCCGTTCGACAAGTCGATGTACTTCGGCCCCGCGCTGAAGGAAGCGGTCGACAACGGCCACGTGCCGAAAGAGCGGCTCGACGACATGACCCGCCGCATCCTGCGGGCGATGTATGCGAACGGCCTGATGGACGCACCGCAGCCGAAGGTCGAACCGGAAAAGATCGACTTCGCGGCCCATGCGAAGGTCACGCGGCAGGCGGCGGAAGAGGGCAGCGTGCTGCTGAAGAACGATGGCGGCGTGCTGCCGCTGGCGGCCGATGTGAAATCGATCGTGATCATCGGCGGCCATGCCGACAAGGCGGTGATCTCCGGCGGCGGCGCGGCGCAGGTGCACCCGCACGGCGGCAGCGCCGTCAAGGGCGAGGGGCCGAAGGGCTTCCCGGGGCCGATCATCTGGCTGCCGTCGTCGCCGATGAAGGCGCTGGCCGCGCGCACGAAGGCGCGGGTGACCTACGTCGACGGCAAGGATGCCGCCGCCGCGGCGAAGGCCGCGGCCGGGGCCGACGTCGCCATCGTGTTCGCCACGCAGTGGGCAGCCGAGAGCCTGGATGCACCATCGCTGTCGCTGCCGGACAACCAGGATGCGCTGGTCGCCGCCGTGGCCGCCGCCAACAAGCGCACCGTCGTCGTGCTGGAGACCGGCGGCCCGGTAACGATGCCGTGGCTGGGCAGCGTTAGCGCCGTGCTGTCGGCCTGGTTCCCCGGCTCGAACGGCGGCGAGGCGATCGCGCGCCTGCTGACGGGTGAAGTGAACCCTTCCGGCCGCCTGGCCGCCACGTTCCCCGCCTCGGAAGCCCAGCTGCCGCGGCCGAAGATCGACGGCGACCCGACCAGCCGCGACGGCCGTTTCACCACCGACTACAACATCGAAGGCGCGGCCGTCGGCTACAAGTGGTTCGACAAGACGGGCAAGAAGCCGCTGTTCGCGTTCGGCCACGGCCTGTCGTACACCACGTACGAATACCGCGACCTCAAGGCCAGCAACGATGGCGGCAAGGTGGTGCTGTCGTTCACCGTCGCCAACACCGGCAAGCGTGCCGGCCAGGCGGTGCCGCAGGTGTATGCCGGCCCCGCCGCCGGCACCGCGAAGACGGCCGGCTGGGAATCGCCGCGCCGGCTCGCCGGCTGGGACAAGGTGGCACTGCAGCCGGGCGAAAGCCGCGCCGTCAGCGTGACTGTCGACCCGCGCACCCTGTCCGTGTGGGACGCGAAAACGCGCAGCTGGCAGCGTACCGCCGGCGACATCGAGTTCACCCTCGGTGGCGCCTCCGACGCCATCACCTCGCGCACCACCCTGGCATTGCCGAAGTAATCCACGCCTGGAGTTGTTGTGAGTTTGAGACATGAGAGTGTCGCAAACTCACAACTGGCGGCATGCTAACCCTTTGATTTTTCTAATGTTGCCTAAAAACGGGGCGGTACGGCGATCCGGCAGTCCCCGAATTTTGGCAACTGTTTTGGAGCATTGATGAATGTGATGCGCGCAATGGCATTTGCCCTTGGTTCCCTGGCATCCGCGCCGCTGCTGGCGGCGCAGTTCGATGTGCTGGTGTTTTCCCGCACGGCGGGCTGGCACCACGAGTCGATCCACGAAGGCGTGGCGGCGGTGCGCGAGCTGGGCCGCCTGCATGATTTCAATGTGTTCTGGACCGAGGATGCAAAGCGCGTCTTCAACGACAGGGAACTGGCGAAGTACCGGGCCGTGGTCTTCCTGTCGACCACCGGCGACGTGCTGGACGACGAACAGCAGCATGCGTTCGAGCGCTATATCCGTGCCGGCGGCGGCTACGTGGGCGTGCACGCTGCGGCCGATACCGAATACGGCTGGCCGTGGTATCGACAGCTCGTGGGCCACATGTTCGTCACCCATCCCGCCGTGCAGTCCGCGGTGCTGAAAGTGGAAAACGCGAATTTCCCGGGCATGGAGCGTTTCGCGCCCCGCACCCTGGTGACGGAGGAGTGGTACGAGTACGGCGTTGCGGAATCGAAGGGGCTGCATTACCTGCTGTCCGTCGACGAGTCCACCTATCGCCCGGAGACCGACAAGGGCAAGGGCATGGGCGCGTTCCACCCGGTCAGCTGGTACCAGCAATACAATGGCGGCCGCGCGTTCTACACGGCGCTCGGCCACCTGCCGGCCACCTGGAGCGACCCGGTGTTCCGCCATCACCTGTATGGCGGCATCTACTGGGCGGCTACCGGACGGGGCTACACCGCGAAGTAGCCTGCCCGGGCAGGGCGTTCAGCCATGGATTCAGCCATACACCTGGTACGCCATGCCCTGTTCCATCACGCCGATCAGCTGATTGTAATTCTCCTGGCTTTCGCTGAAACCGGTCAGCACACCCGCCAGGGAGTCGGTGCCGGAATCGAGCACATTGAGCCAGAACGCCAGGCCCTCGGCATCCGGGGCGCGGCCCAGGACATTGGCATAGAAGCCGTTCAGGATCGCCAGGTTGTCCGGATTGTTGCCATAAATACCGCGAAACTCGTTCGACGTCACGAACCCTTCCGCAACGCTGCGCAGGCTGACCCCGGCATCGAGCGCGCCGATCCAGAAGCCCAGCCCGGACTCGTCCGGCGCACGGTCGAACGCTGCCTGGTACAGCCGGTAGGCTTCGCCGGCCGTGCCCTCGACATCGAATGCCAGCGCCACGTCGGCGAAGTCGAGCCGCTCCACGTTGACCAGCGTATCGGCACCATCCAGGCCCACGGCATCCGTGACGAACAGCCGGTGGCCGGAAACGATCACGTCGTAGTCGGCCAGCTTGCCTTCATACCATGCGGTATCGGTGCCGCTGCCGCCGTCGAGCAGGTCGTTGCCGCCGGCGCCTTCGAGCAGGTCCCAGCCGCCGTTGCCGTACAGCGCATCGTTGGTGGCGGTGCCGGTGATGTCGTCGTCGCCCGGCGTGCCCTGGCCCAGCTGCACCGGCACCGTGTCCAGCTCCTCCAGGATCGTCAGCGCCACGCCGCCGTCCGGCGCCGATGCCCGGCTCCACGACGCGTCGACATAATAGGTGCCGGAGTACGGCGCGACGAAGCCCAGGCCATCCTCGCCGACAGGCCCGAAACCATCGTCCTGGGCGATCGGATAGCCTTCGGCGTCGTAGACGACCAGGTGCCGGGGATCGAAATAGCTTTCCGAGGTGACGGTGTACAGCGCGCCTTCGACGGCGCTGAAGCTGAATACGGGGAACAGGCCGGGGTCGGGCCGGGTGCTGGCATACAGCGCCTGGTTGTCGTAGCCGTCATCGCCCAGCCGCGGGCCGAAGGTCAGGTGTGCTGCATCCTCCATGTCCGCCACGCCGAGCAGCGGAAGGTAGGGGATCGAATCGTAGGCCACTGAAGTACTCCTTGCTGTAGTCGCTCCGTTGAGACGCTTTGTGCGTATCAAAATAGCATAATCCCGCCATGCGCGGAGCGGACGGCGGGATTACACTTTGTTGCAAAGAACTATGTTGCCGGTCAGGCGACGTCCATGTGCTTCAGTCCATGGTCGTGATGGCCGATCAGCTGCACGCCGGTATCGTGCGCTTCCGATGACAGCATTTCCGTGCGCGCCAGCGTCATGGACCTGGTTTCCGTGACCGGCAGCGCAAGGGCGGCCGTGGCGGCGGTGGGCGCGGTCATCGTGACGACGCCGGTGGCCAGCGTGACCGTCGCATCCGTGAAGCGCAGCACTTCGATGTTCGACAGCGTGTCGCTGCCTTCCGCGCCCGCCACGTTCCACGAACTGGTGCCGGTGCGCGTCACCGCGTAGGCGCTGCGGGCGCCGTTGTAGAACGCGGTATCGGTGCCGGCGCCGCCGTTGAGCACGTCGTTGCCGCCGTCGCCCTCGAGGATGTCGTTGGCCGCGCCGCCGGTCAGCGTGTTGGCGGCGCTCGTGCCGGCCAGCCAGCGTGCGCCGGTCGTCGAATTGACGCCCAGGTTACCCGCCAGGCCGTCGCCGCCGTACAGCCACTTCAACGCGGCGATGTCGTTCTCGCTGAACGTCGAATGGTTGCCGCCGGCGTGCGAGTACGACATCAGCGTGTGCGACGTGTCGTTGGCGGTGGCGGTCAGCTTGATCGTGCCCTCGAACGAATGCTTCAGGCCCAGCATGTGGCCCAGTTCGTGCAGCAGCGTCTCGTAACCCTGCGTGCCGGGCGTGAGGTTGGCGTTCATGCCGGCCCATTCGGCGTTGTCGAGATAGACATACGACGCGGCGGTGAACTTGGTGATCACG
>DASVVD010000305.1:0-6388 GCA_036386715.1 Pseudoduganella sp. | reverse complement strand
CCGATGTACTGGTCCATCGGCATCCAGTAATCGTTGCGCGCATCGACCATCGCCTCGTTCGAGTTCGGCGAGGTATAGCGCATGTAGTACCAGCTCGAATCGACGAACGTGTCCATCGTGTCGGTCTCGCGGCGCGCCGGCTTGCCGCACTGCGGGCAGTCGCACTTGAGGAAGGCTTCATGCTTGTTCAGCGGGTTGCCCGTGCCGTCCGGCACGCAGTCTTCCGGCAGCACCACGGGCAGGTCCTTCTCGGGCACCGGCACCGCGCCGCAGTCGGCGCAGTTGATCATCGGGATCGGCGTGCCCCAGTAGCGCTGGCGCGAGATGCCCCAGTCGCGCAGGCGGAACGTGACCTTCTTCTCGCCCAGGCCCAGCGCGGCCAGGTCGGCCGCCACGGCATCGACCGCTTCGGCGTATTTCAGGCCGTCGTACTTGCCGGAGTTGGTGACGATGGAGATGGCCTTGTCGCCGTACCACTCCTGCCATGCGTCCAGCGAGTATTCCTTGTTGTCCGCCGTGGTGACGACCTGCTTGATCGGCAGGTCGTATTTTTTCGCGAACGCGAAGTCGCGCTCGTCGTGCGCCGGCACGCCCATCACGGCGCCGTCGCCGTAGGTGATCAGCACATAGTTGCCGACCCAGACCTCGACCTGTTCGTTGGTGACCGGGTGGGTGACGGACAGGCCGGTGGGCATGCCCTTCTTTTCCATCGTGGCCATGTCGGCCTCGATCACGGAACCCATCTTGCACTCGGCGATGAAGGCCTGCAGTTCAGGGTTGTTCTTTGCCGCATGACTGGCCAGCGGGTGCTCGGCGGCGACCGCGCAGAACGTCACGCCCATGATGGTGTCGGGGCGGGTGGTGAAGACGTACATCTTGCCATCGCCGACCAGCTGGCCGTCATCGCCCGCGATCGTGTGCGGGAAGGCGAAGCGCACGCCGGTCGACTTGCCGATCCAGTTCGACTGCATGATGCGCACGCGCTCGGGCCAGCCGGGCAGCTTGTTGTCGACGTGGTCCAGCAGTTCCTCGGCATAGTCGGTGATGCGCGCGTAGTACATCGGGATCTCGCGCTTCTCGATCAGTGCGCCGGAACGCCAGCCGCGGCCATCGACCACCTGCTCGTTGGCCAGCACGGTCTGGTCCACCGGATCCCAGTTCACGGTGCCGGTCTTCTTGTAGATGATGCCCTTCTCGAGCATCTTCAGGAACATCCACTGGTTCCACTTGTAGTACTCGGGCTTGCAGGCCGTCATTTCGCGCGACCAGTCGATGGCCAGGCCCATCATTTCCATCTGCGAGCGCATGTGGGCGATGTTTGAATACGTCCATTGCGCCGGCGGCACGTTGTTCGCCATGGCGGCGTTTTCCGCCGGCATGCCGAACGCGTCCCAGCCCATCGGCATCAGCACGTTGTAGCCGTTCATCCGCAGGTAGCGGTACATCACATCATTGATCGTATAGTTGCGCACGTGACCCATGTGCAGCTTGCCCGACGGGTAAGGCAGCATCGAGCAGGCGTAGTACTTTCCTTTCGGGAAACGCGGGTCATTCTCGACGGCTTTATAGGCATCGATCGCCTTCCAGTGCGATTGGGCGGCTTTTTCAACGTCGGCGGGACTATATTTGTCTTGCATGATGGATGCAGAATGAGGAGAAGGATATGAACCGGACATTATACAAGCTGATGCCGCGCAAGCTCGCGACCGGCCGCCACATGGCCGTCGCGGTACGTATTCCGCGGTGATCTACCGCGAATATCCGTCGCATCCGGCCTTGCGGGCGTACGTGGCATGCATGTGGACCGCGTGCGTGAGCGCACCGGTGTCGGCGCAGGCGCCGCACGTGCACCGGGTGCTGCCCGACAATTGCGTCGACATCCTGTGGCAGGACGACGGCCGCCAGGCGTATGCGGTCGGCATGATGAGCGCCTCGTTCGTGGTGCCGGCCGCGCGGCCGGTGCGCACGGTGGCGGTCCGCTTCAGGCCCGGCGCCGCGGGGCTGTTCCTGGGCATGCCGCTGCACCCGCTGACGGATGCCCGCGCGGAGCTCGCCGAACTGTGGGGGCGCGCGGCGGCGGACCGGCTGCAGGATGCGCTGTGGGAGCGGGAACGAACCGACCGGCAACGCATCGCCCTGGTCCAAGAGGCATTGCTGCAGCGACTGCACCAACGACAACAACGCCGACAGCAACTGCAGCGGCGGCCGGATGTCGAGCAAGGCTGGCCGGCGGCCTCGCTCGGCTTGCGCGCCGTGGCGGCCATCGAAGCCGCCCATGGCGCCGTGCCGGTCGAAACGCTGGCCTCTGCGCTGCAGGTCTCGCGCCAGCACCTCGCCCTGCAGTTCCGCCAGCAGGTGGGCATCACGCCCAAGCTGTTTGCCCGCATCTGCCGGTTCCGCCGCGCGCTGGCACTGCTGCGCGATCCGGCACGCGGCAGCGACCTGGCGGCGCTGGCGGCCGATTGTGGCTATTTCGACCAGTCGCACCTGATCCGGGATTTCCATCACTTCGCGGATGAAGCGCCAGGAAATATGTTGTAGAAACAACAAAATACCAGCCATTTATCCCAGGGATTTTGTGGGCAGCGCCAAGCTGCGCTATCGTCAGCTCCTTTACAAATAACAATTATGCGTTAATGAAAGCAACCCTGCGCTCCCTGGCATTGGCCAGTTGCATTGTGCTCCCGGCTATCGGGCTGCCGACAATTGCAATGGCAAACGACGACGTCGCCCCCATCCCGGCCTCCAGTTTCTTTCAAAAGTCAGCCACCACCGGTGCCCAGTTGTCACCCAATGGACGATTTGTTGCGATACGAATGCTGTCGCCTCATGGCCGCACCATGTTGATCGTGTTCGACATCATCGAGCGCAAATCGACAGCGGTCGGCAATTTCCGCAACGCCGATATCGACGTGTTCCAATGGCTCAGCGACCAGCGATTGACATTCACGGTCATTAACGTCGATCACGGCGGCAGCATCGGCAAGCCCGGCCTGTATGCGATCGACCGTGACGGCAAGCACCAGGCCATGGTGACGGAAACCCTGGTACGCAAGCGTTCTTTCGCCGAAGGCGATCTGGTCGATAACCGCGTGTCGCAGGAAACCATCCATGGTTTCCCTTTCACGAAAGCGGAAAACATGCAGGTGATCGAAGTCACCGGTGACGACAGGACACTGGTGAACCTCAGCACCCGGACCGACCGGCGGGAGAAGGTCAACGCGCCACATGGAACCTATGGCTGGCTGATCGATGTCGACGGCAAGACCCGCGTTGCCACGACCAGGCGCGACGGCCGCATGGTGACGTTCTTCCTCGACAAGGGCAACTGGCGCCAGATCGACAGCCGCGAGGAACACGATGCCGCCAGCTTCGAACCGCTGCTGTATGTGGATGACACCCTGTATGTCAGCGCGCGAAACGGCACCGACGAAGCAGGCATCTATCGCTTCGACCTGGCAAAAAACGCGCTGGAAGCAAAGCCGCTGATCAGTGCCCCCGGCTTCGATACCGACGGCGGGGCCATCGTCAGCGACAGGAAATTGCTGGGCTTCCGCTTCACTACCGATGCAGAGGCCACCGTGTGGTACGACGAACGCATGAAAGCGATCCAGCAGGAAGTCGACACGCTGCTGCCCGGCATGGTGAACAACATCTCGCGTGGCCGCGCCAGTGAAACGCCCTATGTGCTGATCGACAGTTATGCGGATATCCGCAACCACACCTATACCGTTTACGACACCGACACCAAAAAGCGGGTTTCGCTGGGCAGTGCCACGGTGGGCATCGATCCGGCGCGGATGGCCAGCATGAAAATGGAGCGCTACAAGGCTCGCGACGGCAGGCAGGTCCCGGTTTTCCTGACGTTGCCCAATATTGGGGTGCCGAAGAGGCTGCCCACCGTCGTGCTGATGGGCGCCGAGCCGCAGCGCCGCAGCGGCAAATGGCTGTGGAATGCCGAAGTCCAGTTCCTTGCTTCACGCGGCTATGTCGTGCTGCAGCCCGAACCGCGCGGCGTCAAGGGATTCGGCCGCGCCCATGCCGAAGCTGGCATCGATCAGTCCGGCCATGCCGTCCAGGATGATATTGCCGATGCAGTCAAATGGGCAGTGGCGAACGGCCATACGGATCCGGCGCGGGTGTGTATCGCCGGAACCGGCTATGGCGGCTATACCGCCATGATGGCCCTGCTCAGGGATGCGGACACCTTCCGGTGCGGCATCAACTGGTCCGGCATGACGACCTACGGGAAAAATCCGGACGATGGCAAGCTGAAAAACATCAAGCGTCCTGTACTGCTGGCCTACGGCACCGATGACGAAGCCGTGAGCTACAAGGAAGGACTGCGCTTGTATAACGAACTCAAGATCGGCAACGCGCAGGCCGAATGGCTGGAATACACGCCGACCGTCGACGACTGGAAAACCCAGAAGAACCGTATCGACCTGTGGCGGCGCATCGAGGACTTCCTTGCCAGGCAAATCGGCGCCAAGTGAGATAGGGCGCGGAACCAGCGGCTCTGCCGGCGGCGACTGTCCAGGGCTTCCGGTCGCGGCCTGCGCATACGGAAGCCAGGCAACGTGATCCCCTTCCATATTTACAATTCCAGGCAATACCGCCATGGCATGATGCACCGACCAACCACCCGAAGGAGACCATCATGATCAACGGACTGCGCACCGCCATCTACCCCGTGGGCGACCTGGCCGCCGCCAAGGCCTGGTACACCGAAGTATTCGGCACGCCCCCCTATTTCGACCAGCCGTTCTACGTGGGCTATGCGATCGGCGGCTTCGAACTCGGGCTCACGCCCGATGGCGAACCGGGCAAGGCCGGCACGCAGGTCTACTGGGGCGTGGACAACATCGAAGCGGAAGTGGAACGTATCGTCGCGCTGGGCGCGGACACGCACTCGGCCATCCAGGAAGTGGGCGAAGGCATCAAGGTGGCGGAGCTGGCCGACCCGTTCGGCAATGTGCTGGGGCTCATCTACAACCCGCATTTCGACAGCAAGGCGGTACGGTAAGGCGATATACGATTCATATACAAAACGCTTACTCAGGCAACGAAGTCATGCTAATATACGATCCATATATAAATCGTATATCAAGGAAATCATGCGCGCTGTCATCATCAAGACGCCAGAGCAGATCGCCCTGTCGCGCATTGCCGGCCAACTGGCGGCGGACGTGCTGACCATGATCGGCCCGCACGTCCAGCCTGGCGTCACCACGGCCAGGCTGGACGAATTGTGCAACCGCTACATCGTCGATGTGCTGAAGGTAACGCCCGCCAATGTCGGTTACCTCGGCTACACGAAGACCATCCTCACCTCGGTCAACGACGTGGTGTGCCATGGCATTCCGGCGCCGGACCAGCGCCTCGAGGATGGCGACATCGTCAACATCGACGTTGCAGTGATCAAGGACGGCTGGTTCGGCGACACGAGCCGCATGTATTACGTGGGCAATCCGGGCCAGGCGGCACGCAGCTTGTGCGAAGTGACGCATGACGCGATGTGGGCCGGCATCCGGGCCGTCAGGCCAGGCGCCACGCTGGGCGACGTGGGCCACGCCATCCAGGTGCTGGCCGAGAATGCCGGCTATTCCGTGGTCCGCAATTTCTGCGGCCATGGCATCGGCACGGTGTACCACGAGGACTTGCAGGTGCTGCACTTCGGCCGCCCCGGCACAGGGGTGAAGCTGCAGCCCGGCATGGTATTCACGATCGAGCCCATGATCAACGCCGGCAGGCACCCCACCCGCACGCTGGCCGATGGCTGGACCGTCGTCACGCAGGACCGCTCGCTGTCCGCGCAGTGGGAACACATGGTGGCCGTGACCCCGGCCGGCTTCGAGGTGCTGACGCTGGCGCCAGGCGAAAAGACAGCATGATGCATGGGCCTGCAGCAAGACCCTGCCCCGATATGGTAATATACGGTTCATATACAAACCGTTTATAGAAATTGTGGGGCACCATCATGGGTATCGTAAAAATTTCCGACCAGATGCACGAGAATTTGCGCATCGCCAGCGGCGCGCTGAGCCGCTCGATCAATGCACAGGCCGAGCACTGGCTGCGTATCGGCCTGCTGGCCGAGACCAATCCCGACCTGAACTACAGCGAACTGTGCCAGATGCTGCTGCGCGGTGAAACGGGCCTGGGCCCGCTGCGTTTGACGCCGGTAAAGGGAGAGGCGCTGCACGATGCGTAAAAAGAACAACGACGCCATCCTGATCAAGTCGCCGGAACAGGTGGAAATGTCGCGCATCGCCGGCCAACTGGCCGCCGACGTGCTGACGATGATCGGCCCGCACGTGCAGCCCGGCGTTTCCACCGAATACCTGGACAAGCTGTGCAACGAATACATCGTCAACGTGCTGCAGGT
>DASVVD010000304.1:0-7770 GCA_036386715.1 Pseudoduganella sp. | reverse complement strand
CTGAACAACGTCGACAAGGAAGAAACATGAAGAAGACCGGCGCCTGCCTGCTAGCCTGCCTGCTGGCAGTCCCGTTGTTTGCCTGCGCGGCCAGCGCTGCCAGCGTTGCCCAGCCCTCCGGCGGTGCCGATGCCCGCCTGCGCGCCATCTACACGGCCGAATGGCAATGGCGCCTGCAGCAGCGGATGGAAACCGAGGAGGACGACACCGGCGGCATCCGCGCCGACCTGCCGAAAGTGGATCCCGCGACCCAGGAAGCACGCCGCGCCCGCTGGGAAAGCGTGTTGAAACAGCTCGACGGCGTTGCCGCGAACGACCTGTCGCCGGCCGAAGCCATCAACCTTGCCGTCTACCGCGCGCAAGTGGCGGCACTGGCGGCCAACGTGCGCTTTCGCGAATATGAAAAGCCGCTGAACGCCGATTCCTCGTTCTGGTTCAACATGACGTACGAAGCGCGCAAGCCGTTCCGCACCAGGGCGGACTACGCCAATTACGTGGCCCAGCTGAACGACGTGCCGCGCTACTTCCGCGAACAGCTCGCCAATATGCGCGCCGGCCTGGCGCGCGGCTTCACGCCGCCGCGCGTCACGCTGGCCGGCCGCGATGCCACGATCGCCGGCATCGCCGAGGCAAAGCCTGCCGACACGCCGTTCTACCTGCCATTCAAGGACATGCCGGCGTCGATTCCGGCGGCGGACCAGGCCAGCCTGCGCGCGGCGGCGTTGCAGGCGATCGGCGGCCGCGTGATCCCGGCCCACGCCGAACTGCTGCAGTTCATGCGCAGCGAGTATGTGCCGCGCGCCACCGAAACACTGGCGGCCGGCAGCCTGCCCGACGGGGGCGCGTACTACCAGTCGAAGATCGTCGAATACACCACGACGAACCTGCCGGCCGACGAGATCCACCGCATCGGCCTGGCCGAAATGGCCAGGATCCGCGCCGAAATGGCGGTGGTGATGAAAGAGGTGAAGTTCGCCGGCGACCTGCCGGCATTCCTGGCCTTCCTGCGCACCGATCCACGCTTCTACGCGAAAACGCCGGAAGAGCTGCTGATGCGCGCCGCCTGGATCGCCAAGAAATTCGACGGCAAGGCCGGGCAGTACTTCGGCCGCCTGCCGCGCAGCCGCTTTGCCATCATCCCGGTGCCGCCCGACCAGGCGCCTTACTACACGTCCGGCCGCGGCGGGCCGGGCGTCTACCTCGTCAACACCTACGACCTGCCGTCGCGCGCGCTGTACAGCCTGCCCGCGCTGACCTTGCACGAGTCTGCCCCCGGCCATGCGTTCCAGATGCCCGTGGCCATGGAGCAGGCCGGCCGCCCGGCATTCCGCAACGCCTATATCTCGGCATACGGCGAGGGCTGGGCGTTGTATGCGGAACGGCTCGGCACCGAAATGGGCATCTACGAAACACCGTACGAGGTATTCGGCATGCTGAGTTACCAGGCCTGGCGCGCGTCACGCCTGGTTGTCGATACCGGCATCCACGCCCAGGGCTGGAACCGCGAACAGGCGCAGCGCTACCTGATGGACAACACCGCGCTGTCGCAGCACGAGGTGGAAACCGAAGTGGACCGCTACATTTCCTGGCCCGGCCAGGCACTGTCGTATTATCTGGGCCAGATGGCCATCGTCGAGGCGCGCCGCAAGGCCGAAGCGGCGCTGGGCGAAAAGTTTGACATCCGCGCCTTCCACGACACGGTGCTGGAACTGGGCTCGGTGCCGCTGCCCGTGCTGAAGGCCAGGATCGACCGGTTCATCGGGGAGGGCGGCACGGGGCCCTATGCGGCGGGACAATAAGCGCAACGCTTGGTATTATTCCAATGGACAACAACTCAGGAGCAATGCCATGCCGCTTTACCAGATCTGGTACAACGACAACGACCAGCCACTCGTCGTGAACACGCCGTACCGCATGCGCGATATCGAACTCGCCGGCGAAATCATCCGCAACGAGCAGCGCGCGAACCGGCAGAGCGCCGACCCAGACGGCCTGACCGTACGGGAATTGCTGCGCGTGAACGGCCTGCGCAATGTGCGCTATACGATGGACGAGAGCGAACCCGTCGACTTGAAATGAGCCGTTTGTGACAATTGGCCATTAAAATGCACCACACCAGTGCGCAGGCACTGGCGTGGTGCATTTTCAGGCGTTCAGGCACCGCAAATGCTGGCACGCAACTTGCTGATAGTAGTGGGTTATCGTTGATTCATTGCTCATGCCCGACTGTACGGAACGCCTGTCCCTCTTACCTGCCGAGCCATTGCCGCAGGCTGCCCCATGGCAGGCAAGGCTTACGCTGGCGTTCACCCGCGATAGCGATACCACGCGCCTGACGCGCCGCGAGCACAGCGGACCCCTGCGCGTGCAGAAGCCGCTGTATCCCGAACAACCGTCGGTCTGCCACGCCATCGTGGTGCATCCGCCCGGCGGCGTGGTCGGCGGCGACGAACTGGCTGTCGATGCGCACCTGAACGCGAATGCGCATGCGCTGCTGACATCGCCCGGCGCTGCCAAGTGGTACCGCGCCAATGGCCGCGTGTCGCGCCAGCGCATCCACCTGTCGGTCGAGGCGGGCGGTTCGCTCGAATGGCTGCCGCAGGAAACCATCTTCTTCAACGACGCCCACGTCGAGCTCGACCACCATGTGACGCTGGCGGCCGATGCCAGTTATGTCGGCTGCGAGATCCTGTGCCTGGGGCGCCGCGCGTCCGGCGAATCGTTCACCAAGGGGCGCGTCGGCCAGCGTACCTCGGTGCGCCGCGGCGGGCGGCTGCTGTGGTGGGAGCAGGGCGTGCTGACGCCGGCCACGCTGGCCAGCCCGCTCGGCCTGGGCGGGCAGTCCGTCTCGGCCATGCTGCTGGCCGTCGGCAAGCCGGTGTCGGGCGACACGGTGGCCGCGCTGCGCGCACTGGCCGACCACCCCTGCTTTGGCGTCACGCAGATGAAACACGTGCTGTGCGTGCGCTGGCTCGGCCACGACAGCGAGGCCGCGCGCGAGCTGATGCTCGCCGCCTGGCGCATCGTGCGCCCGGCCGTGCTGGGCCGCGCCGCCATCGACCTGCGCAGCTGGCGCACCTGAACCGGCGCATCCACAAGGAATCCCATGGACCTGACACCCCGCGAAAAAGACAAGCTGCTTATTTTTACCGCCGGCCTGCTGGCCGAACGCCGCCTGGCCCGCGGCCTGAAACTCAATTACCCCGAAGCGGTGGCGCTGATCTCGGCAGCCATCATGGAAGGCGCGCGCGACGGCAAAACCGTGGCGCAGCTGATGTCCGAGGGCGCACAGATACTGACCCGCGACCAGGTGATGGAGGGCATCCCCGAAATGATTCCCGACATCCAGGTCGAAGCGACTTTCCCGGACGGGAGCAAACTCGTGACCGTCCACAACCCGATACCGTGAGGTTAAACATGATTCCGGGTGAATACCAATTGCAGGACGGCGAGCTGCCGATCAACGACGGCCGCGAAACCGTCACCATCGTGGTGTCCAACGTGGGCGACCGCCCGATCCAGGTCGGCTCCCACTTCCATTTCTTCGAGGCGAACAACGCGCTTTCGTTCGAGCGCTGGAAAGCCTACGGCAAGCGCCTCAACATCGCCGCCGGCACCGCCGTGCGCTTCGAGCCGGGCCAGCAGCGCACCGTGGAACTGGTGGCGGTGGAGGGCAACCGCGAGATCTACGGCTTTGCCGGCCAGGTGATGGGCAAGCTCAAGGACGACAACCCAGGTCCGGCGTAAACAACAGCAAGAACAAAAAAGGAGATCAGATGGCAACCATATCCCGCCGCGCCTACGCGGAGATGTACGGGCCCACCACGGGCGACCGCATCCGCCTCGCGGACACGGAGCTGTTCATCGAGATCGAGAAGGACTACGCGATTTATGGCGAGGAAGTGAAATTCGGCGGCGGCAAGGTGATTCGCGACGGCATGGGCCAGTCGCAGCGCGTGCATGCCGAGGTAATGGATACGGTGATCACGAATGCCGTGATCGTCGACCACTGGGGCATCGTCAAGGCCGACATCGGCCTGAAGGACGGCCGCATCGCCGGCATCGGCAAGGCCGGCAACCCGGATATCCAGCCGGGCGTGACGCTGCCGATCGGCGGCGCCACCGAGATCATCGCCGGCGAAGGCATGATCGTCACGGCCGGCGGTATCGACAGCCACATCCACTTCATCTGCCCGCAGCAGATCGAGGAGGCGCTGATGAGCGGGGTGACCACGATGCTGGGCGGCGGCACCGGCCCGGCGGTCGGCACGGCCGCCACCACCTGCACGCCGGGGCCGTGGCACATCCACTCGATGCTGCAGGCGGCCGATGCGTTCCCGATGAACCTGGGCTTTCTCGGCAAGGGCAATGTCAGCCTGCCGCGGCCGCTGGAAGAGCAGGTCGAGGCCGGCGCCATCGGCATGAAACTGCATGAAGACTGGGGCAGCACGCCGGCGGCGATCGACAACTGCCTGTCGGTGGCCGACCGGATGGACGTGCAGGTGGCGCTGCACAGCGACACGCTGAACGAAGGCGGCTTCCTGGAAGAAACGCTGGCCGCGTTCAAGGACCGCACGATCCACACCTTCCACACCGAAGGCGCGGGCGGTGGGCATGCGCCGGACATCATCGCCGCCGTGGGCGAATCGAACGTGCTGCCGTCGTCGACCAATCCCACGCGTCCGTTCACCGTCAACACGCTCGACGAGCACCTCGACATGCTGATGGTCTGCCACCACCTCGATCCGGCCATCGCCGAGGACGTGGCGTTCGCCGAATCGCGGATCCGCCGCGAGACCATCGCCGCCGAGGATATCCTGCACGACATCGGCGCGATCTCGATGATGTCGTCCGACTCGCAGGCCATGGGGCGGGTGGGCGAAGTGGTGCTGCGCACCTGGCAGACGGCGCACAAGATGAAGGTGCAGCGCGGGCCGCTGCCGGAGGATTCCTCGCGCAACGACAATTTTCGTGTGAAACGCTACATCGCCAAGTACACCATCAACCCGGCCATCACGCATGGCATCTCGCACGTGGTGGGCTCGCTCGAAGTGGGCAAGATCGCCGATATCGTGCTGTGGAAGCCGGCGTTTTTCGGGGTCAAGCCTTCGATGATCCTGAAGGGCGGCATGATCGCGGCGGCGCAGATGGGCGATCCCAACGCGTCGATCCCCACGCCGCAGCCGGTGCATTACCGCATGATGTTCGGCGCCTTCGGCGGCGGCCTGAAGAAATCGTTCACGTTCGTGTCGCAGGCGGCGTTGGATGCCGGCATCGGCGCCAGGCTGCAGCTGAGCAAGCCGCTCATCGCCGTGAAGAATACCCGCAACGTGCGCAAGCGCGACATGATCCACAACGGCGCCACGCCGGTGATGGAAGTCGATCCCGAAACCTATGAAGTGCGCGCCGACGGGCGGCTGCTGGTCTGCGAACCGGCCGCCATCCTGCCGATGGCGCAGCGCTATTTCCTGTTCTGAAGATAGTCCATCCCATGCTGACACTGCATACCAAACTGAGCGAAGCCGAGCGCATCGATGCGTCGCTCGTGCTGCCTTACGAACTGCGTGAAAAATGCCGGCTGCGCGCCGCGCTCGACACCGGCGAGGAAGTCGCCATCTTCACCGTGCGCGGTACCGTGCTGCGCGACGGCGACCTGCTGACCGGGGAGGACGGCCGCGTGGTGCGCGTGGTCGCGGCGGCCGAAGCGACCTACCGCGTGACGGCGCCCGATGCGCTGGCCCTGCTGCGCTGCGCGTTCCACCTGGGCAACCGCCATACGCAGGCGCAGGTCGCCGATGGCCACCTGCGCATCCGCGCCGACGCGGTGCTCAAGGACATGCTGCGCGGCCTGGGCGCCACGGTGGTCGAAGAGTCGGCGCCGTTCGAGCCGGAATCCGGGGCGTATTCGGCCGGATTCGGCGGCGGCCATCATCACCATGACCACGGCCATGGCCCGCTGGCGCCGGTGCCGCTGCGCCAGCGGATCCACCGGCCGGGCGACCCGAAGGAGGCTGCGCCGTGATCGCCGCCGCGCAGCTGCTGCACCTGCTGCAGTTCGCCAGCCCGCAGCTGCCGATCGGTGCCTACAGCTATTCGCAGGGCCTGGAAGCGGCGCTGGAGGCGGGCATCGTCAAGGACGCGGCAAGCGCGCACGCCTGGATCGCACGCCAGCTGCACGAGGTGGTGGCGCTGTGGGAAGCACCGCTGTGCTGGCGGCTGATGGCCGCGTTCACGCAGCGCGACGTGCAGCGCGTGGCGGAGCTGACCGAGCGCGCCATCGCATCGCGCGACACGGCCGAGTTCCGGGCCGAGACCGTGCAGATGGGCTATTCGCTGGCAAGGCTGATCGAGGAACTGGGCATCGCCGACGAAGGCGCGCTGGCCATGCTCAAGGAGGGTGGCGAGGTGCCGCTGGTGTCGGCGTATGCCTGCGCCGTGTCGGCGCTGGGCATCCCGCATGAAGAGGCCTTGCTGGCGCTGCTGTTCTCGTGGGTCGAGAACCAGGTGCTGGTGTGCGTGAAATCGGTGCCGCTGGGGCAGGTGGCCGGGCAGCGGCTGCTGCTGTCGCTGCGGCCGCAGATCGAAGCGGCCGCGCTGTGCGCACAGTCGCTGGCGGAACACGAGCTGTCGAACTGGACGCCGGGACTGTCGCTGCTGTCGATGCGCCATGAAATTCAATATAGCCGGGTGTACCGGTCTTAAAAATCAGGAGTTGTAATGGGAATGCAATCGAACCCGCTGCGCGTGGGTATTGGCGGGCCGGTCGGCTCGGGCAAGACCGCGCTGTGCGAAATGCTGTGCAAGGGCATGCGCGACAGCGTCGACATGGCCGTCATCACGAACGATATCTATACCCGCGAGGACATGGAAATCCTGCTGCGCGCCGAGGCGCTGCCGGCCGAGCGGCTGATGGGCGTGGAAACGGGCGGCTGCCCGCACACCGCGATCCGCGAGGATGCCTCGATCAACCTGGAGGCGATCGCGCGGATGCAGGCCGATTTCCCCGACCTGGAACTGATCCTCGTCGAATCCGGTGGCGACAACCTGGCCGCCACCTTCAGCCCCGAGCTGTCGGACCTGACGATCTACGTGATCGACGTGGCCGGCGGCGAGAAGATCCCGCGCAAGGGCGGCCCCGGCATTACCCGCTCGGATCTCCTCATCATCAACAAGACCGACCTGGCGCCGCACGTGGGCGCCAACCTGGACGTGATGGCCGCCGACGCGAAACGCATGCGCGGCGCGCGTCCGTTCGTGTTCACCAACCTGCGCAGCGGCGACGGCGTGCAGGTGGTCATCGACTTCATCCGCGAACAGGGCCTGCTGGGGCAGGCGCAGGGTTTGTCCAACCAGATCGTCAAATAAGGAAACCGCATGAAAAAACTGTTCGCCACCGCTTTCCTGCTGGCCGGCAGCCTGCCTGCGCTGGCCCACCCGGGGCACGTCGAGATGGGCTTCGCCGACGGCCTGCTGCACCCGCTGACCGGCGCCGATCACCTGCTGGCGCTATTGGCCGCCGGCATCTGGAGCGTGCGCCAGCGGCGCACCGAAGGGCTGCAGCTGCGCACCAGGCCGCACCCGCTCGTGCTGCCGGCGGTATTCGTGGCAATGATGGGGGCCGGCGCGGCTGCCGGCATGGCGGGGCTGCACCTGCCCGGCCTGGAAAGCGGCATCGCGTTGAGCGTGCTGCTGACCGGCGTGCTGGTCGCCGCGGCCGTGCAACTGCCCACATGGGCCGGCGCGACGCTGCTGGGCTGCTTCGCCATCCTG
>DASVVD010000303.1:0-1822 GCA_036386715.1 Pseudoduganella sp. | reverse complement strand
TCCACGTCGAAGCGGCTGCCCGACACCTGGTTCAGGTAGGCCAGGCCGTAGTTGAAATCGTGGTTGCCGACGCCGGCGCCGTCATAGCCCAGCGCATTGAACGCCTTGTAGATCGCCAGCGTTTCGCCGCAGCCGAGCGGTTGCGCGACCGCCTGGTAATCCGACAGCGCCGTGCCCTGGATCGTGTCGCCGTTATCGAGCAGCACGTTGTTCGGATACTGGGCGCGGGCCTGCGCGATCAGGGTCGCGGTGCGCTCCAGGCCCAGCGACGGCTCGGGCGCGAGCTTGTAGTAGTCGTAGCTGACCACGTTGCCGTGCAGGTCGGTGGTTTCCAGCAGGGCGATGGTGGCCTGGGTGCCGGTGGGAATGATGGCAACCGCATCGGCAGGTACGCTGCCGGGCAACGCGGCGCAGCCAGCCAGCAGTACCGGCAGGCAAATGATGACAGGATTTTTCATGAGTAAAGTATGCGGGAAACGGCGCCATCATACGCAACTGCCGGGATTCGCGGCAATACCGGCCGGGCGGCGTGGCCAAAGGACCGCGCGCCAGGGTCCGCCCCACCGATACGTCCAACGGCTCTCCGCGCAATGCCGGCCTGAACGTGGATGACGCCTGGCGACGAACGCATCGCCGTCGCTGTCCGGACCTCCCCTGCTGCCTACCTGATGTTGACCATGCCCTTGAAGTCATAGGGAATGACCACCGTCTGCACCTTGCCGTTGGCGATGCCTTCGGCGATCTTCATCTGCGCCATTGCCGACATATAGCCGATGGCGCCAGCGTTGGCATTCAGCGCGGCGATGCGTTCGGCTTCGAGCTTGGCCGTGCCCACTTCCACCTCCTTCTGCTTGTTCTCGTTCTGCGCGCGCACGAGGTTGTCGGCGGACAGCTTGACCGCATCGGATGGCACGATGCTCTTGACCTGCACCTGGCTGATGTTGATCGCCGTGCCGAGCCGCTCCTGGTCCAGCGTGGCTTTCATCAGTTGCAGCACTTCCTGTTCGATCGCGCTGCGCGAATCGTTCATCGTCAGGGCCTGGTACTTGCGCGCCACCTTGAATGCCGCGTTCCGGGCCGTCAGTTGAAGATATGAATGCATGAGGTGGACTTCGCCATCGCGCTCGGCGTGGAAGCTGCGGCTCTTGTTGGTCCACAGGTCCGATACGCTGGCCGGCGTGATGTTGTAGACCACGGTCAGGTCGAAATCCTTCATCGTGCTGTTGTCCGCCGCCAGCGGCTGGAGGTCGGTCACGTCGGCCGCGATTTCCTTGACGGGGAACGTGATGACGCTGCCGAGGACAGTCTGGTTGAAACTGCCCGGATGCAGTTCCGCGGGCTCGACGGTCTTGTCGAAGTTCACGCGCAGGCCGACTTCACCGGTATTGATGCGGGTACAACCGGCCAGCGCCGAAACCATGCACGTCAGGGCGAACAGTTTTTTCATTTTTTCCTTGGTCGATGATCCGGCTATTTATTATGCCGGATGCGACCTGCGCAGATTCTCGCGGATTGTCACGAAATACTCTTGCCGTAATATTGTTTAACGCCGTTATGCCCACTCCCTGCAAACGATCCAATGCAGTCCACCTCGGGCTATTCGCGCCTGGTCCAGACTGGCCTCCACCGACCGCGCGGCCGGCACGCCGATCAGCCAGCTGTTAAAACAGGCCGGGGCTTTTCCACCGTGACATTCTGGGTTGCTTTCTCCGGCGGCGGACCGCGCGGTCGGCCTGCAGCCCAAGGCGGAAGGGGTATAAGGCTATTTCACCGCCGCGACCAGCGTGCCGGCCCGGCTGCCGATGGATGCGGGCAGCGCCAG
>DASVVD010000302.1:0-9526 GCA_036386715.1 Pseudoduganella sp. | reverse complement strand
TGCTTCAGGTCTTCCAGCGCGGGCGCCAGTCCTTCCGGCCTGAGCGCGGCGATCGCGGCGGCGGCACCGAGCAGCGCTGCGGCGATGCCGGCCAGTTCCTTGGCGTGGTCGATGCGCCCGATCCGGTCGCGGGCGCGCGCGGCCAGGTCTAGCAGTTCTCCCGCGGGGAGCGCCAGCCCGGCGGTGGCGGCCTTCGTGGCGTCCGCATACAGTGCGTTGGCTTGCTGGCGCAGCGCGATTTCCTGCTCGAACAGCCCCTGCGCTTCGGCGTGCGAGATGACCTGGGCCTGGGCCTGGGCGGCAGTGGAACTGTTCTTGCGGATCGCGGCCATGATGCGCCGGTGCAGCGCATCCGCGCTGTCGGACAGGCTGTCGGCCAGCGCCTCGAGGTCGGCGACCGTCGTCATGCCGGCTGCTGTCCCGCCACGGGTGGCGCCGGCAGCGGTGTGGTCGGTGTTCATTGCATGGCTCCTTCTCCGGTGGTGGCGGCGACGCGTGCCGCGGGTTGCGGCGCGGCGGGAAGGAGGCTGCGGTACAGCGCCTCGTGGCGCTCCCGGATCGCCTGCACATGTCCGGCCGCCAGGGTGTGGCGCCGGCCCATCAACTGGTATTCGCCCTGTTTTTCCTGACGGTGCGCCTTCGCCAGCGCGCCCAGCAAGCGTTCCTGCGACCGGTCGGCAAACGGGATTTCGGTTTCCAGCATGCCGATCACGATGCTTTGCTCATTGTCATGGTGCTTGTCGTAGTAGCGCAGCACGGTGCTCATCGCATCGAGCGAGTCGCGCAACGGCAGGTAGCCGTCGCGCAGCATCCGCTGCACGGCCTGGTCCTGGGCCGGCACCGTGGCGGCCCGCGCGAGCACGCGCGCCAGGCCGGATACGGCGTTCACATGGCGGTCGGTGATGCCGGTATCCGGCCAGGCCTTGATGCCTTTCGCCACATCCTTGATCTGGTCCCCCGCGTCGAACTGGTCGCCGCCGGCCAGCTTGCCCAGCGTGCGCATATAGGCGACCACCGCGGTGTGGATCGCCACGAGCTCGCGGTAGGCTGCGTGCCGCTGGTCGTCAATGGCCTGTTCGCGCTTGTCGGCAGCCGTGCCCAGGTAGGGTTGCTCGCGCTTGTACGTGTCGCGGTAACGCTCGCTCAACTCGATATAGCTGTTCAGCTTGGGCGCCTCGGCGGCGAATGCGCGCACTTCCTTCAGGCGGGCATTGCCGGCGCAGCCGGACAGCAGCAAGGCCAGCCAGAGCAACAACGGCAGGGTAGGGGAAGGAGAACGCATGATGGTTCCGTGTCGTGAGCGGAACCAACATCTTGCGCCAACAAAATTGTTGTCGTTTGCGGAAACGCAAACAGCCAGACTCGAGAACGAACCGCCCGACCCGGAACTCAGGCGGCGGGGTTCAGCCTGCCTGTTGGCGGCACGGTGCCGGAGGCGTGGCTGTCGCGCCAATGCAGGCCGGCAAGGGTGCCGGCAACCGGCTGGTATTCGCAGCCGATCCAGCCGTCATAGCCCAGTTCTTCGAGGTGCGCGAACAGGAGGGCGTAGTCGATCTCGCCGGTGCCCGGTTCGTGGCGGCCGGGAGCATCGGCCAGCTGCACATGGCGGATATGCGGCAGCGCGCGCCGCAACATTGCCGGCACATCTTCAGCCATGCTGTGCATGTGGTAAATGTCCGATTGCAGGAACACGTTGTCGCTGCCGCACGCGGCAATGATGTCGAGCGCCTGTTCGGTACGTGACAGGAAATAGCCGGGAATGTCGATCGTGTTGATCGGCTCGATCAACAGGCGGATGCCGCGCGGCCGGCACATGTTGGCCGCATATTCCAGGTTGTAGAGATAGCTTTCGCGCACGCGGCCCAGATCCATGCCGGCCGGCACCACGCCGGCCAGGCAATGCAACTGCGGCACGTCGAGCAGCGATGCATAGTCGAGCGCTTCCTTGACGCTGTCGCGAAACCGGCGATGCAGGCGCGGATCGCATGCCAGGCCGCGTTCGCCGGCCTGCCAGTCACCCGCATGCAGGTTGTGCAGCACCATGCGCAGGCCGTTGTCGTCGAGGCGGCGCCTGATTTCGGTGCGATTGTAGTCATATGGGAACTGGCACTCCACCGCATCGAAGCCTGCCGCACGCGCAGCGGCGAACCGGTCCAGGAACGGTACTTCCGTAAAGAGCAGGGTAAGGTTGGCAGCGAACTTCGGCATGTGCGGCGACTTTTAAATGTGCTGCTGCTCTTCAGGAAGCCATAACCCAGGCGAGTGCGTGCAAGATTAATAATAATGCACCACTTCTGCCTTGATCGCCAGTGCGGCGGTCAAGGCAGAGCGACTTTGCCGGCGTGTTGCAGCGATCAGCGGCCGCGACCGCCGCCGCCGGAGCGGGTTGGCGCCGGGCCACCCGGGCGCTGGCCACTGCGCGGGGCACCGCTGCGGGCCGGTGCAGCCGCTGTGCGGTTGCCGCCGGCATTATTGCCGCCACTGCCACCGCTGCCTGCGCCGTTGCCAGCACGCGACACGGCCGGCTTGCCGCGGCCGCCGGGATTGCCACGGCCACCAGCGTTGCCACCAGCGTTGCCACCGGCGTTGCCACCGGCGTTGCCGGCATTGCCACGGCCACCCGTATTGCCCGAACGCTGATTGCGATGCTGGCCATTGCCGCTGCGCAGCTGGATCGGCTGGGCACGAGCGGTCGGGTCCGGCTCGAAGCCGGCAATGACTTCGCGCGGCAGCGTCTGCTTGATGAGCTTTTCGATATCTTTCAGCATATCGTGCTCGTCCACGCAGACCAGCGAAACGGCTTCACCGGTGGCGCCGGCGCGGCCGGTACGGCCGATCCGGTGCACATAGTCTTCCGGCACGTTCGGCAGGTCGTAGTTGACCACGTGCGGCAACTGGTCGATGTCGATGCCGCGCGCCGCGATGTCGGTTGCCACCAGCACCTGCAGCGAGTTGTCCTTGAAATCGGCCAGGGCGCGCGTGCGGGCCGACTGGCTCTTGTTGCCGTGGATCGCCATCGCCTTGATGCCGTCGGCGCCCAGCTGTTCCACCAGCTTGTTGGCACCGTGCTTGGTGCGTGTAAACACCAGCACCTGGGTCCACTTGTGCGTGCGGATCAGGTACGACAGCATCGGGTGTTTCTTGTCGCGGTCGACCGGGTGGATCTTCTGCGAGATGATTTCCACCGTCGAGTTGCGGCGCGCCACTTCGATCGTGGCAGGCTTGTCCAGCAGGCCGTCGGCCAGCGCCTTGATCTCGTCGGAGAACGTGGCCGAGAACAGCAGGTTCTGGCGCTTCGGGGGCAGCGCGGCGAGCACCTTGCGGATATCGCGGATGAAGCCCATGTCCAGCATGCGGTCGGCTTCGTCCAGGATCAGGATCTCGACCTGGTCCAGCTTGACCGTGCCTTGCTGCATGTGGTCGAGCAGGCGGCCCGGCGTGGCGACGAGGATATCGACGCCATGCTTGAGCAGCTTGATCTGCGGGTTGATCGACACGCCGCCGAAGATCACGGCCGAGTTCAGTTTCGTGTACTTGCCATACACACGCACCGATTCCTCGACCTGGGCAGCCAGTTCGCGGGTCGGCGTGAGGATCAGCGCACGGATCGGACGGGCCGACGTGGTATTGACCAGTTTGGCGCCCGCGATGTCGGTGGACAGGCGGTGCAGGATGGGCAGCGTGAAGCCGGCCGTTTTACCGGTACCGGTCTGGGCGCCGGCCAGCAGGTCGCCGCCGTTGAGGACAGCCGGGATGGCCTGGGTCTGGATGGGTGTCGGTGCGGTATAGCCGGCTTCGGTTACTGCGCGGACGATCGCATCGGACAAGCCGAGTTGGATGAAAGACATAGTTGCTCTGGAAGAAAACAGCCCCTTGCCAGTCACAGGCAGGGAAGTATTGGGATCGCGAGGCCGGACTGGTCGGCAATTTCTCCGAAGAAGTATATCAGTATTCCAAGGAACTAAATTTCGCAAGGGGAAATAAAAAAGGCCCAAACGGGCCTTTTTTTGTATCAAAGCTACACTGAATGTTGATTTCAGGCAAATTCAGCCAGTAAACCGACCATCTGGCCGAAAACGCGCGGGCTGCCGGCGATCACGTGACCGGTCTGCATGTATTTCGATTCGCCATTGAATTCGCCGGCAATGCCACCGGCTTCGGTCACCAGCAGCGTGCCGGCCGCGATATCCCACGGTTGCAGGTTTTTCTCGTAGAACCCGTCCAGCCGGCCGCTGGCCACGTAGGCCAGGTCCAGCGCGGCCGAGCCGGCCCGACGCACGCCGTGGCAGCGTTCGGCCATGATGCCGTACATTTTCAGGTATTCGTCCAGCGCCTTGACGCTGCCGTTCTTGTAGCCGGTACCCAGCAGCGCACCGGCAATGCGGTCCAGCTTGCGCACGCGGATGCGCTTGTCGTTCAGGTAGGCGCCGGCGCCCTTTTCGGCGGTGAACAGCTCATTGCGCACCGGATCATAGACCACGCCCAGCGTGATCACGCCGCGCTGCTGCAGTGCGATCGAGACGGCGTACTGCGGGAAACCATGCATGAAGTTGGTGGTGCCGTCCAGCGGGTCGATGACCCACACGAATTCGCTCTCGTCGTTCACATTGCCGGTGGTGCCGGATTCCTCGCCCAGGAAGGCGTGCGACGGATAGGCCTTCTGCAGCACCTCGATGATGGCCTGTTCGGCGGCCTGGTCCACGTCGGTGACGAAATCGTTGTGTTGTTTCTCGGCGATGCTGACGCGGTCGAGGTCGAACGAAGCACGGTTGATGACGGCGGCGGCGCGGCGCGCGGCCTTCACGGCCGTGTTGAGCATTGGATGCATGGCAAATCCGTAAAAAAATGACAGGCCGCCCGGGCAAATCGTCGACTGCGCGATGACTGCGGCGAGAGAGCGCTGTGTGAACAGGAGCGAATTAAAAGAGCGGCGCGGGGCGGCGTTGTAAAATCTGCCGTTCGCGAAAACCGCTATTCTAAATGATGCCGCAGGAAATGACACCCAGCACGCCACCTCTTTTCAGCCCGCTGTTCTCCCGACTGCGCGTCATCCTCGTGGAAACCAGCCGCCCGGGCAATATCGGTTCGGTCGCCCGCGCCATGAAAACCATGGGCTTTTCCGAGCTGGTGCTCGTCAATCCGCGCGTGGAAGGCGCCGTGCGGCACGAGGAAGCGGTGGCCTTCGCCAGCGGCGCGCTCGATGTGCTGACCAATGCCCGCATCGTCGCCACGATGGCCGAGGCGCTCGACGGCATCAGCCATGCCGCCGCCGTGTCGGCCCGGCTGCGCGAGTTCTCGCCGCCCATCCAGAGCCCGCGGGAAGTGGCGCAGCACGTGGCCGCCGCGCCGGCGCTGTACCCGGCGCTGATATTCGGCAACGAGCGCTTCGGGCTGCCGAACGAGATCGTCGAACGCTGCAATGTGCTGGTGAACATTCCCGCCAACCCGGAATACTCGTCGCTGAACCTGGCCCAGGCCGCGCAGGTGCTGCTGTACGAATGCCGGATGGCCGCGCTCGCCGACACGGCGCCGGCCGCCACGCCGGTCGGCTTCCATGGCGACGCCGCCGACCAGGCGCAGATCGAAGGCATGTACACCCATCTCGAGCAGGCACTGACGGCGATCGGCTTCCTCGATGCGGACAATCCCCGCAAGCTGATGCCCCGCCTCAAGCGGCTGTTCGCCCGCACCGGGCTGGAAACCGAGGAAGTCAACATCCTGCGCGGCATCGCACGGCAGATGCTGGCGCACACCCGCAAACCCGGCAAGTAGGTCCGCCGGCGGGGCAGGCCGGGGTCTCGGGTTCGCCACGGCGATGCCGATTGCGTACACTGGGCGATCACAAAGGAGAAAACACATGGTGGTGCGTATCCTGCTGGCGATCATGGCGGTGCAGATCGCGGCCGCGCTGGCGATCTGGTATGCCGCCGCGCAGTATCTGCCGCTCGACCTGGCCCTGCTGCTGGCGCTGCTGGCCGTGGTGCTGGTACGCGGCGCGATCAATGCCAACAACTTCAGGATGGCGCGCAAGTTCGGCTGCGTGGTGCCGGCCGAGCACCGGCTGGGCCTGGCTGGCCGGCTGTGCCTGTTCTGCGGCGAATTCCGCGCCTCGATGCTGACATCGTCGTGGACGATGCTGCGGCACAGGCCCGCGCCGTTCTTCGCGCCCGGGGCGCGTGCCTTGCCCGTGCTGCTGGTGCACGGCTACGGCTGCAACGGCGGTTTCTGGGCGGCGCTGCGCACGCTGCTGCAGCGCGAGCGCATCAGCCACGCCACCGTCGACCTGGAGCCGGTCACCGCGCCACTGGATGATTACGTGGCACAGCTCGACTGCGCCGTGCAGCGGCTGCTGGCCGCCACCGGCGCGCCGCGGATCGTGATCGTGGCCCACAGCATGGGTGGCCTGGTAGCGCGTGCCTGGCTGCGGCGCCACGGTGCGCAGCACGTGGCCCGCGTCGTAACCGTCGGCACGCCCCACCATGGCACCGGGCTGGCCTCGCTCGGCATCGGCGCCAATGCGCGGCAGATGCAGCAGGATTCCGCGTGGCTGGTGCGGCTGGCGCAGGAAGATACCGCCTGGCGGCCGCTGGTCACGTCGGTCTGGTCATGGCACGACAATATCGTGGCGCCGCAAACCTCGTGCCGGCTTCCGGGCGCGAAAAACATTGTCTTTTCCGGCATCGGCCACGTGGCGCTGGGCAGCGATCCGCGCGTGCTGTGTTGCATCCTCGATGAAATCCTTGCCGCCGGGCCTTTGACGCAAGCGCCATCTGCCGCTACAATAAATTGACGTGAGGCAACTTATGCTAATCTCCGGACAATTACCGGCAGGGTTGGCTGCGCACGCCTGTCGTGCATCGCTTCCGTACGGAATAAGGGATACTGACAGGACGGGGGGAGGGCTGCTGCCCGGCAATCAGATTAACAATAACAAGGAGGGACACCGTGTCAGCACGCATCCTCATCATCGAAGACAATCCCACCAATATGGAGCTGATGGTGTACCTGCTGCGCGCCTTCGGCTATACCCCGCTGACCGCGGCGGATGGCGAAGAGGGCGTGGCCGCCGCGCAGCGCGAACAGCCGGACCTGATCATCTGCGACGTGCACCTGCCCAAGCTCGATGGCTATGGTGTCGTGGCCGCGCTGAAAGCCGATCCGGCCACGCGGCACATTCCGGCGCTGGCCGTTACCGCGCTGGCCATGGTGGGCGACCGCGAGCGCCTGCTCGGTGCCGGGTTCGACGGCTACATCGGCAAACCCATCGAGCCGGACAGCTTCGTGACACAGCTCGAGTCTTTTTTGCCAGGGGAGATGTCGCCCCAGAATAAATACGACATCGCAACAATCCTGATCGTCGACGATCATGTCCTGAACCGGCAATTCCTGATGACCCTGCTGGGCTTTTCCGGCCACCGGCTGATGGAAGCGGCCAGCGGCATCGAGGCATTGAAGCTGATCGAACACGACAGGCCCGACCTGATCATCTCCGACATCCTGATGCCGAACATGGATGGCTACGAATTCGTGGCCCGCGTGCGCGAGAATCCGGCAACGGCCAATGTACCGATCATCTTCTATACCGCCACCTATCGCGAGCGCGAGGCGGTGGCCGTGGCGCAGTCGTGCGGCGTGCGCTGGGTGCTGCCCAAGCCGTCCGATCCGGATGTGATCATGAACACGGTGCAGGAAGCACTGGGCACGCCGGCCAGGTCAGCGCAGGTGCAGGACTATGCCGCGGAGCTGGCAGCGGGCGGTGCAAATGCGCCGCCCGCCGATACCAGCCTGGGCGGGATCGGCAACAAGATGGCCGAATACCTCGACGAAGTGGAATCGAGCAGCCAGGTGATCTCCGAGCTGGCCCACCATGACACGCCGGACGGCGAGGCGGAACGGCTGCGTTCGATGACGCAGCGGCTCTCCAACAGCCTGTCCAGCCTGCAGGCGGTGAGCCTGCGGCTGACCGCGCTGATCGAACTCGGCATCGATCTTTCCGCCGAGCGCGAGCCGCAGGCGCTGGTCGACATCGGCTGCCGCGTCGCCCAGAACATCTGCGTGGCGAAATATGCCCGCATCGGCGTGCTGGACGAGGCGGGCGACCGGCTGGGCTGGTTCAGCCATTGCGGCACCGTCGAGCAGGCAAGCATGCTGTATGAGGCCTCCGATGCCGGCGTGCTGAAACGGATCATGGACGGGCGCCAGCCGGTGCGGCAGCACTGCCTGCCGGGCGACCCCTGCCACCTGGGCCTGCCGGCCGAACATCCGCCGGTGCATTCGTTCCTCGGCGTGCCGATCGCATCAGGCACCGGCGTGCACGGCTGGCTGTACCTGGCCGACAAGCTGGGTGACGAAGGCTTTTCCGAGGTGGACGAACGGATCGCCGTCACCGTTGCCGCGCAGATCGCCGTATCGTACGAGAACCTGAAGCTGTACGAGGAAGTGCGCCGCAGCCACGCCCAGCTGCAGCAGGACATGGATGCGCGCAGCCGCCTCACCGAGGACCTGCGCCGCTTCCGGCTGGCCATGGATGCCACGGCCGACGCCATCTTCCTGGTCGACCGCGCCAACATGTGCTTCGTGGACGTCAACGTGACCGCCTGCCGCATGCTCGGCTTTGCACGCGAGGATTTCCTGCAGGTGGGGCAGCACGGGCGCGACAGCGGGCCGATGCAGCTGGTGGATTTGTACGACAAGCTGCTGGCCGGCGACCAGGGCGGGGCGATGGCCGAGCTGATGCTGCACCGGCGCGATGGCTCGCTGCTGTCGGTGGAAGTGCAGCGCCGCACGCTGCGCTCGGACCAGAACTGGATCCTGGTGGCGGTGGCGCGCGATATCACCGAACGCAAGGAGGCCGAACGCCGCCTGCTCAAGCTGGCCCATTTCGACACGCTGACCGGGCTGCCGAACCGCAGCCAGCTGTATGAATCGCTGACCCATTCGCTGACGCAGGCCGTCGAGCACCGCTGGGCGCTGGCCGTGCTGTTCCTCGACATGGACCGCTTCAAGAACATCAACGACACGCTCGGCCACACGATCGGCGACGAACTGCTCAAGCAGTTCTCCAGCCGGCTGGTCGACTGCCTGCGCGTACGCGACACGATCGGCCGTTTCGGCGGCGACGAGTTCTGCGCCATCCTCATGCTGCCCGAGGGCGTGACCCAGGCGCTGCCCGTGCTCGACAAGGTGCGCGAGGCGATGCGCCAGCCGTTCGACCTGAAGGGCCACGAAGTCACCGTGACCGCTTCCATCGGCGTGGCCGTCTACCCGGATGACGGCATGGATGCCGACACGCTGATCAAGTATGCCGATACGGCGATGTACCGGGCCAAGGAAGCGGGGCGCGACGCCGTGCGCTTCTTCACCGCCGAGATGAATGCCCAGTCGCTGGCGCGGCTCGACCTGGAAAACGCACTGCGGCGCGCCATCGACAACTGCGAATTCGTGCTGTACTTCCAGCCCAAGATCGATATCGGCACCGGCCGCATCAGCGGCGCCGAGGCACTGATCCGCTGGAACCGGCCGGGCC
>DASVVD010000301.1:0-4728 GCA_036386715.1 Pseudoduganella sp. | reverse complement strand
GCTCCGGCGAGGGCTCGGCGCACTGGTGAAAGTTTTCAGGCGCATTGATGACCATCGCGCATGGAAGCCGGCGGCTGTATATCCATCCAGCGGATTTGCCGCGCGGGTCTACAATCCGCGCACCCATGGCAGCCAAATCCCCCAGCGAATATTCCGAAGGCTCGATCCGCGTGCTGAAGGGCCTCGAGCCCGTCAAGCAGCGCCCCGGCATGTATACCCGCACGGAGAACCCGCTGCACATCATCCAGGAGGTGATCGACAACGCGTCGGACGAAGCGCTCGGCGGGCATTGCCGCAACATCACCGTCACGCAGAACGCCGACGGCAGCATCACCGTCGAGGATGACGGCCGCGGCATCCCGGTTGGCCTGCACCCGGAGGAAAACGTGCCCACGGTGGAAATCGTGTTCACCCGGCTGCACGCCGGCGGCAAGTTCGACAAGGGCTCGGGCGGCGCGTACGCGTTCTCCGGCGGCCTGCACGGCGTCGGCGTTTCGGTCACCAACGCGCTGAGCAAGCGCCTGGAAATCAATGTCTGGCGCAAGGACGACAAGGGCAACGGCTACCACACGCTGGCGTTCGAGAACGGCGACCTGGTGGAGCCGCTCATGTCCGGCCCGGCGCCCAAGGATGGCAAGAAATCCGGTACCCGCGTCACCGCGTGGCCGGATGCCAAGTACTTCGACTCGCCGCTGATCTCGCAGGTGGAACTGCAGCGGCTGCTGCGCTCGAAGGCGGTGCTGCTGCCGGGCGTGACGGTCACGCTGAAGAACGGCAAGACCGGCGATGTGCAGACCTGGCAGTACAACGACGGCCTGCGCGGCTACCTGAACGAGGCGCTGGCGCAGACCGGCAACGGCGAAACCTGGGTGCCGCTGTTCGAGGGCGAGCAGTTCGCCGGCCCGGATGCGGAAGGCTTCGCCGAGGGCGAAGGCGCCTCGTGGGTGGTGGCATGGACAGAAGAAGGCGCGATCATGCGCGAATCCTATGTCAACCTGATTCCCACGCCGAACGGCGGCACCCATGAATCGGGCCTGCGTGAAGGCCTGTTCGGGGCGATGAAGAACTTCGTCGAACTGCACTCATTGTTGCCGAAAGGCGTGAAACTACTGCCGGAGGACGTGTTCGCGCGTGCTTCGTTCGTGCTGTCGGCCAAGGTGCTGGACCCGCAGTTCCAGGGCCAGATCAAGGAGCGCCTGAATTCGCGCGATGCGGTGCGCCTGGTCTCCACCTACAGCAAGCCGGCGCTGGAACTGTGGCTGAACCAGCACATCGACTGGGGCAAGAAGCTGGCCGAACTGGTCATCAAGCAGGCCCAGTCGCGCCTGCGTTCGGCGCAGAAGGTGGAAAAGAAGAAGTCGTCCGGCGTGGCCGTGTTGCCGGGCAAGCTGACCGATTGCGAGTCGACCGACATCGCCCGCACTGAACTGTTCCTGGTCGAGGGCGACTCGGCGGGCGGTTCGGCGAAGATGGGCCGCGACAAGGAATTCCAGGCGATCCTGCCGCTGCGCGGCAAGGTGCTCAATTCCTGGGAAACCGACCGCGACCGCCTGTTCGCCAACAACGAGATCCACGACATCGCCGTGGCGATCGGCGTCGATCCGCACAGCTTCAGCGATACGCCAGACCTGTCGAACCTGCGCTACGGCAAAATCTGCATCCTGTCCGATGCCGACGTGGACGGTTCGCACATCCAGGTGCTGCTGCTCACGCTGTTCTTCCGCCACTTCCCGGCGCTGATCCAGAACGGCAATATCTGCGTGGCCCGCCCGCCGCTGTACCGGGTCGATGCGCCGGCGCGCGGCAAGAAGCCGATCCAGAAGCTGTATGCGCTGGACGACGGCGAACTGACCGCGATCGAGGACAAGCTGCGCAAGGATGGCCTGAAGGACGGCAGCTGGTCAATCTCCCGCTTCAAGGGCCTGGGCGAAATGAACGCCGAGCAGCTGTGGGAAACCACGATGAACCCGGACACGCGGCGCCTGCTGCCGGTGGCGCTGGGCGACTTCGCCCACACCGAGGCCGCGGCCCGCTTCAACATGCTGATGGGCAAAGGCGAGGCCGCCGCCCGCCGCGCATGGATCGAGGAACACGGCAACGAAGTGGAAGCGGACATCTGATCCGCCGATATCTGACAAGAATTCAAGCAAAATGAGCCAAGCAAACCTTTTTGATGGACCGCCGCCGGATGGCGCGGACAATAACGGCAATGGCGGCGACGGCGGCGAATCCCTGACCCTGTCCACGTTCGCCGAACGCGCCTATCTCGACTACGCGATCTCCGTGGTCAAGGGCCGCGCCCTGCCCGACGTGTGCGACGGCCAGAAGCCGGTGCAGCGCCGTATCCTGTATTCGATGAACGAACTGGGGCTGAACGCCAGCGCCAAGCCGCGCAAGAGCGCCACCGTGGTCGGCGACGTGCTCGGCAAACTGCACCCGCACGGCGACCAGTCGGTGTACGACGCCCTGGTGCGCATGGCCCAGGACTTTTCGCTGCGCTACCCGCTGATCGACGGCCAGGGCAACTTCGGCTCGCGCGACGGCGACGGCGCCGCGGCCATGCGCTATACCGAAGCGCGCCTGACGCCGATCGCGAAACTGCTGCTCGATGAAATCGGCCAGGGCACGGTGGACTTCATCCCGAACTACGACGGCTCCACCGAGGAACCGGCGCTGCTGCCGGCGCGGCTGCCGATGGCGCTGCTCAACGGCGCCTCCGGCATTGCCGTGGGCATGGCCACCGAGATCCCGTCGCACAACCTGCGCGAAGTGGCCGCGGCCACCGTGGCACTGATCCGCAATCCGAAACTGTCGCACGCCGAACTGATGGCCATGGTGCCGGGCCCGGATTACCCGGGCGGCGGCCAGCTGATCACCACGGCGGCGCAGATCGCCGACATGTATGCCTCCGGCCGCGGCAGCATGAAGGTGCGGGCGCGCTGGAAGATCGAGGAAATGGCGCGCGGCCAGTGGCAGGCCGTGGTGTACGAGCTGCCGCCGGGTACCTCGTCGCAGAAGGTGCTGGAAGAAATCGAGGAACTGACCAACCCGAAGGTCAAGCTGGGCAAGAAGGCGCTGTCGCCGGAACAGCTGGCGCTGAAGCAGCAGATCCTCGGTGCGCTGGACACGATCCGCGACGAATCCGGCCGCGCCGCCCCGGTGCGGCTGGTGTTCGAGCCCAAGTCGAAGAACCAGGACCAGAACGAGTTCATGCTGATGCTGCTGGCGCACACGTCGCTGGAAACCTCGGCGCCGATGAACCTGGTGATGATCGGCGGCGACGGCCGGCCGCGCCAGAAGGGGCTCACCGAGATCCTCAGCGAGTGGATCGCCTTCCGCTTCGCCACCGTCACGCGCCGCACCCAGCACCGCCTGGGCAAGGTCGACGACCGCATCCATATCCTGGAAGGCCGCGAGACGATCCTGCTGAACATCGACGAGGTGATCCACATCATCCGCAATGCGGACGAGCCGAAGCAGGCCCTGGTCGCCCGTTTCAAGCTGTCCGACCGGCAGGCCGAGGATATCCTGGAAATCCGGCTGCGCCAGCTGGCGCGCCTGGAAGCGATCAAGATCCAGCAGGAGCTGGCCGAACTGCGCAAGGAACGGCAGTCGCTGCAGGACCTGCTGGACAATCCTGCGTCGATGAAGCGGCTGATCATCCGCGAGATCGAGGCGGACGCCAAGCAGTATGGCGATGCGCGCCGCACGCTGATCGAGGAAGCGCAGCGCGCCTCCGTCGAGCAGAAAATCGTCGACGAGCCGGTCACCGTGATCATTTCGCAGAAAGGCTGGGTGCGTGCGCGCACCGGCACCGGTCACGACCGCGGCCAGTTCACCTTCAAGGCCGGCGACGCGCTGCACGATGCGATCGAATGCCGCACCGTGGACACGCTGCTCGGCTTCGGCGACAACGGCCGCGTGTACTCGGTGCCGGTGGCGGCATTGCCGAACGCCCGCGGCGACGGCGTGCCGATCACCACGCTGGTCGACCTGTCCGGCGGCGCGCGCCTGCTGCACTACTTCGCCGGCCCGGGTTCGACGCAGCTGCTGATGGCGTCCGACGCCGGCTTCGGCTTCATCACGAAGGCGGCCGACATGGTCAGCCGCCAGAAGAGCGGCAAGTCGTTCCTCACGCTGGAAGATGGCGCCAGGCCGCTGGCCCCTTCCGTGGTGCTGCCCGAGGCCAGCGCGATCGCGGTGGTGTCCGAAAAGGCACGCCTGCTGGTGTTCGGCATGGACGAAATGAAGGTGCTGTCGAACGGCGGGCGCGGCGTGACGCTGATGGAACTGGAACCGAAGGAAAAGCTGGTGGCCGCCTGCGCGATCACGCAGAAAGGCGTGACCGTGCTCGGCATCGGCAACGCCCAGAAGGCGAAGGAAGAGCGGATGACGCCGAATGCGCTGGCCGAAGGCGAACACTTTGGCAAGCGTGCCAAGAAAGGCAAGCCGATGCCGACGCGGATCAAGCCGACCGGCCTGTCGCCGAACTGATCGCGGCGTTCTTTCGCGCTGCCGATGTGGAAAAGCCCGGGATGGTGCCCGGGCTTTTTTACATCCAACACAGGCGTAAAAATGGCCGAGGCCGTGTCCATTGTGGGGTCAGACCCCGACATGGACACGGCCTCGGCGATTCATGGCATCAGAGCTTGTACGCGACCGGCTGCTCACGTCCACCTTCGACTACGGACGCTGCCCTAATGTCGAGCTCGTGTCCGTGTCGGGGTG
>DASVVD010000300.1:0-1611 GCA_036386715.1 Pseudoduganella sp. | reverse complement strand
GCCATTCCCCATATTCCCGAGCTGGACCAGGATATCTGGCTGTCGATGCACGGCGGCCTGCGCACGAGCGCACGTGTGCGGGCCGTGGTGGATTTCGTGGAGGAGGTTTTTACGGCGTATCGCGAAACGCATCCGGGCGCTGCCATGCAAGATCCTGCAGGAGGGTTGACACCGGCCCTCTCGCAAGACTGCCGGAAGCCGTGAGCGGGCGCTAGAACGCGTGCCTGACGCCGAGCATTGTGCCGAACTGGGTTGCACCGGCGACCGTTGTCGAACCCGGCGCGCCGCCGCTTACCGACAGCGCCAGCTGACCGTCGTTGTCGATGAAGCCACTGGTAACGTAGACCATGCTGCGCTTGCTCAGCGCGTAGGTGCCGCGCAGCGCAAGCAGCGCCGCCTTGTTGGCGCTGCCCCGGTAGCGCAGCCATGAAACCTGTCCGGCAACGTTGAAGGCGGGCGTCACGTCGCAGGAAACGCCGGCCGCCAACACGTCGCTGCGCGGCGTGGCAATGGCATCGTTGGCGCGGCGGATCCAGTTGACTGCCACCTTGCCGTCGCGTAGCCGCACGTATCCGCCCATCGTGATGCGCTGGTCCTCCTGCTCGGCCCGGACAAGGCCGCCGAAGGCACCGGGACCGCCACGCGACGTATCGAGCGCGGCATTCACGCCCCATTGTGGCGCCTTGTAGGCCAGCAGTGCCGACCATGCGCGGCAAGTCCGGCTGCTCCCCGGCACCTCACCGGCACAGTTCATGCCGGACGGACCGGGGCCGGCGTTGACGGTGTCGCGTCCCGGGCTGAAGGTCGCGCCCACGGTAACGCCGCCGAAGCTGCCCTTGTAGGCCAGCGCATTGTCGGCCCGCGCATTCGGCAGGTAGTTGTCGAACGCGCCGATGCCGTAGATATTCGGCCCCATCACGTCGGTATCCTGCAGGGCCCAGAGCAGCATCGTCAGCTGGCGGCCGACACTGACCTGGCCCCATGTGCCGCCCAGCCCCACCCAGGCCTGCAGGCCGAACAGCCGCCCGCCCTGGTTCAGGGCCCCGGTATCCATGCCGATCCCCGACTCCAGTGCGAACAGCGCCCTCGTGCCGCCGCCGAGGTCTTCGCTGCCACGCAGTCCCCAGCGCGACGGAAACGTGCCGGTAATGGTCGGTACGCGCGTCAGGCTCCTGCCCGACGGGCCCACATGGTTCACATATTCGACTCCGCTATCGAGCACGCCATACAGCGTGACCGATTGTGCCGCGGCCGCCAGCGGCGCGCCGAATCCCATTCCCATGGCCATGGCCATGATCCGGATCTTCCTCTTCATGCGTCTCCTGCCTGTGTTGTTTTAGTTGTTGTCCCGCGGTGATGGTTCCGCTTCAGCCGCTTCAGCCGCTTTTTGCCGCCGCTGCCTCGCCCTGCGCCGGGCGAACACGTCCATGTAGGGAAGCTGCGGCCATGGCGGCCACCAGTGCCGGAATCGCCAGCGCCTGCAACAGCGTGGCCGGGTCGACGTCGCTGGCAATGCCCATGCCGGCCAGCTGGATGCCGAGGATGCCGCCCAGGCGGCCAACGCTCTGCATCCAGCTCAGCCCGGTGGCGCGGGCCGCCACCGGATAGACC
>DASVVD010000299.1:0-11896 GCA_036386715.1 Pseudoduganella sp. | reverse complement strand
GCTGGCGGCACTGTCCGGGCGCGACCCGGCCCGGCTGCACGCACTGGTTGCCCTGGTAGCACGCATGGCGGGCGAAGCGCCCGCCGAGCTGGCACGCGCCCGCGCCGCCTGGATCGATGCGGACGGCACCGCCGCCGCCCGCATGCTGCATGCGCTGCGCGGTTCCGTGGGCAGCCTCGGTGCGCGCACGTTTGCCGGCGTGACCATCGAACTCGAGGCCGCGCTGCGCGAAGGCCGGCAGGACGACGCGGCGCGGCTGTTCGGCACGGCCGGGCGCGAGCTGGACGCAACCACCGCCGCTGCCCGCCGCTGGCTGGCCAGCCAGCAGGGAATGGCGGTGCCGGCGACGCAACCGGAAGACCTGCGCCGCTGGGTCGACCTGCTGCGCGAGCGCGACCTCGACGCGGTCAACCTGTATGAAACACTGCGCGGACCGCTGGCGGCGCGACTGGACGCGGCACAGGCGGCGGCTGTTGCGGCCGCCATGGCGGCGCTCGATTTCGACGGCGTGCTGGCCATGCTGCCGGAAACCATCAGGGAGAACCAATGACCGTACGACCAATGATTCCGGCAGCCTCGGGAAACACGATCCTCATCATCGACGACAACGCCGATACGATCCGCCTGCTGTCGACGATGGTGCGCGACCAGGGCCGCGTGCTGTTCGCCACCAGTGGCGCGGCGGGCCTGGAACTGGCGCGCCTGCAGCGGCCGCAACTGATCCTGCTGGACGTGGAAATGCAGGGGATGGACGGCTTTGCCGTCAACGAGCAGATCCGACAGGATCCGGACCTGCGCAGCTGCGCGGTGATCTTCGTGACGGCGCAATCGTCGCCGGAGGCGGAGATTGCGTGCCTGGACGCAGGGGCCGTCGACTTCATTCCCAAGCCGCTGAACTCGGCCGTGGTGCAGGCCCGCGTGCGCACCCACCTGCGGCTGCAGTCGGCACTGGCAGCGCTCGACGAGCTGGCCAACCAGGATGGCCTGACGGGTCTCTACAATCGCCGCTATTTCGACCAGCAGCTGGCCGCCGAGTTCGCGCGGCACCGTCGCCACCAGCTGCCGCTGGCCCTGGCCTTGATCGATGTCGATGACTTCAAGCTGTTCAACGACCGCTACGGCCACCAGCGCGGCGACGCCTGCCTGGAGGAAGTGGCCGAATCGCTGCGCGACGGCGCGCGCCGGCCGGGCGAGCTGGCTGCCCGCTATGGCGGCGAGGAATTCGTGGTGCTGCTGCCGAACACCACGCCCGATGCGCTGGCCCGCTATGGCGACTGGCTGTGCCGGCGCGTCGCCGGGCTGGGCATTCCGCATCCGTCGGCCTCGGCCGCTCCGCACGTGACCGCCAGCGTCGGGCTGTGCGCGCTGATCCCGGGCGAGGGCGACACGGCGCCCGCGATGCTGCATGCCGCCGACATGGCCTTGTATTCGGCCAAGCGGGCAGGGCGCAACCGCAGCGTGCTGGCGGGAAGCACTGTCACCGGTATGGTGGCGTAACGGAGGCTGGTCCCCGCCTCGGCCGGTCATGGTTGTTTTGCATCGTAATCCATGGTCCGGTCCTCTTGAATTGGGACTTTAATGATGGCGCTGTTCGCGTTAGCTAGGCATACCCTGTGGCATGGAACTTTCCTCTGCGCTTGTTGTCCCGAGCAGCGCTGCTATCGCCCGGCAACGGCCACACGGAGCCACTGCCCAGGTGTCGTCAATGTGGCAGCATCGAGCACTTGCTGCCAGCCAGCGTAGTGATGCAAGTAGCGGCTGGCCACGCCATTGAAACGCCGCAGCCAGGTCTTGAAACGGCCGTGCCATCCATTCACTCCCTGGATATGTATGGCACCGCGGGCCCGCATGCCGGCCTGCACGTTCACAAACTCGTGGCTGATGCCGGTGTTCTTTGCAAATGCCTGGTAAGCCCTGGCAGCATCGCTGACCAGCAGCGCATCACGCGCCAGCACTGGCAGCAGGTGCGTGATCAACTGCGCCGCCGTGACTTGCCCACGGCCGGTCACGAATGCACAGGTGTTGCGGGTGCGGTCGCGAGCTACCAGGATGCAATCGAGCTCCCGGCTGATGCCGCGCCGTGCCGCCTTGCCGCCGCGTCTGCGCGCGGGACGATCCAGGTTGCGCGAGCCCTTTTGCGAGGCGAGGTGGTAAGTCTCATCGGCCTCGACGATGCCCGACAGCCTGGGATGCGGCGCGCGGCGCAGCGCGGCAAGAAAGCGGTGGCGCCACCGGAAGCTGGTCGATTTCGCCACCACCACGCGCCGGGCGGCTGCCCTTACCGTGTCGGAACCGATCAGGCATTGCAGATACGGCAGCCATTTCTCGCGCAGCCGCAGGCGGGCCAGCGGCGTGCCGGTCAACGCGTTGAAACTGCGCCCACAGCCAAGACAGCGATAGCGCTGCAGGCCGTTGGCCTGGCCACAGCGGTGGCAACGGCTGCCGGCGCAGTGCGGACAGGTCCGTTTGCCGGCTGCTTCCTCGATCAGGGCGAAGCAGTGCCCCGGTTGGGCGGCTGATGTGCAAAAGTTCTGCAAACAGGCGACTTCATCGGCTGAAAGCTGGAGCTCTGCCAGCGCCTTGAACAACACCTGGAAATCCGCCGTGCCCATGCTGGCCTCCTGATAGTCATGAAGTATCTCAACAGGAGGTCAGACAGTGTTGAACCGTGGAAGTTCCCCCGACTTTACGCGAACAGCGCCTTAATGATTCGACCGGCGGGCACCGCATGGTCAAGGTTGTTTTAGAATGCCATTGATTGGATGTAGATCAATCCAGACTCGGGCCGGAATTATTAGAGCGTTCCAGATAGCGGATTTTCAAATGCAGGGCAGTTTCGATCTGATGGACGAGAATAGACTGAATTGGCCTGGTTTGTAATCCGGCATGCTACCGATACGAAGGAGCGGCCGGGACACGGCCAATGTCCCAAGAGCCGTCGCGCGCTGATCGCGCATGCTCCGCTGACTCAGGAATGAATGCCGGTGCCGGCAACCGTGGCAAAGATAATTGTCCCGACCAATAGCGCCACAGTAGGATAGAACGTGAGTGCAAAGCCGAAGGCACGGCCCGCTGCGCCCCGCTGGTAGCCACGGAAGAATAAAAGCCGGCCGGCGAGAAACAGAAAAGAAGCTGCCAGCACCATATTGAGGCGATGTGGTGGCCCCAGCAAACTCCACGCCGCATACACTGGCAAAGCCAACGCCAACTGTTCCAGCGTGTTCTGCAACAGCGCCTGCAGTACCCTGGCTTTTCCCGTGCCGGCGGTCAGTCCACCGCCGTCGAGGTCTTCCGGCGTTTTGAACCGGTGTGCCGCAAGACGCGCGATGCAGACGGCAAGCGCAAGCGTTGGTGCCAGGCTGGCGATTGCGGCGACTTGCATACGGCCAGATGGATTGTCGAGCAAGAAGCCGGATGGCTGGATCAAGGCGCCCACGCCCAGTACGATAATCGTAATGACGACGCCGGCAGCCATGCCGCGCACCACGCCGCGCTGGGCTGCAGTCAGACTCACGTTGAATCCTTTCGCCACGTTGATCGTTACTTGCATGGTCTCACATACTTCTGTCAGCGTCGGCGTGGCCTTGGCGATCACGCAATGTCTGAAGTGGCTGCTTTAGCCAGAAGCCAACGTCCCATTCTGGCAAACATGGGTTGTCCTGGCTTACTTGTGGCGGATGTGTGACCGTAGCACAGCGCCTACAGTGTAGGAAAGCCGATGTTGACGGTCCAATTTTTCCACCAGGTCGACCGGCAGGTCGTACTGCCCTTCAGGCATCTGCTTATAGAATGGAGGAGATTCCGGCCGCAATAATATCCAGATGTTTCCGCCTGACGCACCCTTAACACCCAGAACTTCGTGATCAAATACCGTGCGTACGACTGGTTCGCTTAGTGACGTTTCCCGTGTTTGAAATGCGATTGACTGAAGCGTGGACCACTCGCTCTTCTCGCCAGGCGTTTCGACCAGCTCAGGGCTGGAGCATGCCCTTACGATGAAACCTGCGCCCAACGATAGGGTCAGTGTCAGAACAAGGCAACGAATGGCATTTGGATTCATTTATAAATCAGGATGGCAGTATTGATTCGAAGAGCGGGGGCGGGCGCTAGGCCTGCTATCGGCACCCAGATCGGGACAATTACAGATTTACCAATCGCATGCCGCTATACGTGACGTATTAGGCGATGAGAAACGGCAAACGCTTCGCTCCGCGCCGCTAGCTCATCAGGGTCGGCCCAAAATTGCTCATCAAGTTCATTTAGACGGTTCCGGAGTGAAAAATTCTCGGCCGCAGCCAATATTGTTCGCCTAGGATATGATTCTTCAGGAACCTTTGCAAATCCGAAAATCATCTGCTTTGCTTTTTGAAGCAGTAGCAGACTTGTCGTCGCGCCCATGGCCTGCAACCCATCGATAGCAGAGGGGTAGGTTGCACCTGAACTATTATGGAAATATTGTTCGAAGCCGCCATTGTAGACTTCACCAGATAAGCATCCGACTGCCCAGTATTGTTGCTCGACATTCGACAACTGAGTGAATCCCGCGGATGACCCATATACCCTTTCAACAAGCTCGCGCCAGTAGATTCGGAATGGATCGGCGGCGTCAAGTTCCCGTTCTTTCTGCGCCGCGACTTTTGAGGCTTCAATATTCTTGCGGGTTCCCGACTTGCAGGGCATGCAAAGTCCCCCTGTCCGTGCAGCTGTTTCCGACAGGATCAAAGCGGCGCAACTTGCGCATCGAATTTTCATTTTCTATAGACGTTTTGATCTGTGCTTTGCAGTCCGGGCAACGTGACCTAGCATCGCCGTCACGCCAGCTTTAAGGATGCGGTGTCACATCAGAGTGTGAAAGAGCGGTCGAATGGCTGCTACTCACCCATTCCGTCATTCAGGCCGCATGAGCAAGGCGCAGTTACCGCTTCCGCAAAGCCAGCGTAACTACCGGCATCGGCTCCAATATGCAGTGCTCCAGCGATGCGCCGGTAGCATCGACCGGACCGAACCACTCGTAGACGCCCGCAAACCCTCCTGTACGGAGAACCCAGGCTTTCCGTGTTCTGGCGTTCATCACGATCGCATGACGGAAGCCATCGGAGACCTTGCTGTCGTCCCGGACCGTTACCCGTACAAATGTCCCATCGTTTGTGTCAGGCGCCCCGGCTGCGGGAATCGCCGTCTTGAAGCCTGAGAATGAGATGCCGTAGCGCTCCGCCACCGTTTCCGATAAAGGGCATGCAAGCGCATGAACGGAGCAGAAAATCAGGAAAGCAGCTATGGCAGGGTTCTTCATGGCAGGATCCGATGAATGTCTTTGTATTGTTTCGCACCTGGAAACAGCACGATATCCGATGATCGAGAATATCCCTTTTTTCGGACCACCACCTTAATATTGCAACGCCCGCGAAGGCGGGCGTTGCAGGATGCCAGCGGTCAGGCAGCACCGCCACTTCAGGCGGCGACCACCGCGGCGTTGCGCTGCCTGATCCAATACCCGCCGCACAGCGCCAGCAGCCACAGCGGAATCATGTACACCGAGATGCGCAGTTCCGGCGTCAGGTACATCACCACCAGCACGCCACCCAGGAACGCCAGGCACAGCCAGTTGGCCAGCGGCGCCAGCGGGCTCGGGAAACCGGTCACCAGGCCCTGGGCCGCCTTGGCGGCGCGGAAGCGCAGGTGGATCCAGCTGATCATGCCCCAGTTGATGATCAGCGCCGACACTACCAGCCCCATCAGCAACGCGAACGCCTTGCCCGGCATGAAGTAATTCACGCTGACACACACCGCCGTGGCCACGGCCGACACGCCCAGGGCCGCCAGCGGCACGCCGCGCCGGTTCACCTTCAGCAGCGCGCGCGGCGCGTTGCCCTGCATGGCCAGGCCATACAGCATGCGGCTGTTGCAGTACACGCAGCTGTTGTAGACCGACAGCGCGGCCGTCAGCACTACCAGGTTCAGCACGTGCGCCACGGCCTCGGCGTTGAGCGCATGGAAGATCAGCACGAACGGCGAGCCGCCTTCCACCACCTTTTGCCATGGGTACAGCGACAGCAGCACGCCCAGCGCGCCGATATAGAAGATCAGGATGCGGTAGATGGCTTGGTTGGTGGCCTTGGGAATCGTACGCGACGGATCGTCGGCCTCGGCGGCGGTGATGCCCACCAGTTCCAGGCCGCCGAACGAGAACATGATGACGGCGATCGCCATGACCAGCCCGCTCACGCCGTTGGGGAAGAAGCCGCCGTGCTGCCACAGGTTCGCCACCGTGGCTTCCGGCCCGGCACCGCCGGTGGCCAGCAGCCACACGCCAAAGCCGATCATGCCCACGATCGCCAGCACCTTGATGATGGCGAACCAGAATTCCATCTCGCCGAACGCCTTGACGTTGGTGAGGCTGATCGCGTTGATGACCACGAAGAAGCCCAGCGCCGAGACCCAGGTGGGGATCTCGGGCCACCAGTACTGCACGTAGATGCCGACCGCGGACAGTTCCGCCATGCTGACCAGCACATACAGCACCCAGTAGTTCCAGCCCGACAGGAAGCCGGCCAGCGGGCCGCAGTACTTGTCGGCAAAGAAGCTGAACGAGCCAGCCACGGGTTCGTCGACCACCATTTCGCCGAGCTGGCGCATGATCAGGAACGCGATCACGCCCGCCACGGCATAGCCGAGCAGCACGGACGGGCCGGCCATCCGGATCGTTTGCGCAATGCCGAGGAACAGGCCGGTACCGATCGCGCCACCGAGTGCGATCAGCTGGATGTGCCGGCTTTTCAGCCCGCGCTTCAGGCCTCCCGGAGTCTCTGTCTCTGCTGTCATGGTCCCTGCCGGTCGTGTTCAAAGAGCACGATTCTATAGCATCGGGCAATGCCCGTGGGCACAAAGCGGGGTAGTAATGCAGGCGCCAGCAGCGGTCAAAATGCCATGAGCCACAGGAGACGGCGGCGGCGTCAATGCAACGGGGCGGCACGCCAGCGCGATGGCGGCATGCCGACCAGCCGTGCGAATGCGCGCGTAAACGCCGCTTCCGATTCGTAGCCGACCTCGAAGGCAATGGTGGCCACCGGCGCCTGGCTCTGCCGCAGCATGGTTGCCGCCATTTCCATGCGCCAGCGTGCCACGTAGCGCGCCGGCGCCACGCCCAGCAGGCGCGAGAAGCGCTCGCAGAATGCCGAACGCGACAGCGCGGCGGCATGGGCCAGCTCGGCCACGTTCCACGCGTGCTGCGGGTCGGCATGGATCAGCGCCAGCGCGCGGCCCACGTGGCGGTCGCGCACGCCCGCCAGCCAGCCGGTGGCATGCTCGGGCAACCGGCTGGCATGGCGGCGCACCGCGTCGATGAACATGGTTTCGCTGAGGCGGTCGGCCAGCGCGCCGCCGCCGGGGCCGCTGGCCCCGCAGGCTGCCTGCAGCATCAGCTGGCGCAGCCAGGCGCCGTCGCCATCGGCCGGCACGTGCAGCAGCCGTGGCAGCGCCTCGAGCAGCGGATTGAACGGGCCGTGGTCGCAGCCGAGGAAGCCACAGACCAGATCGCTGCGGAGTCCGTCACCAGTACTGACTTCGGTATCGCTGCCGGCGTTGCTGCGCGGTCCGGGCTGCCTGGCATCATCGCCCCAGGCCAGGCTGGCGCCGTCCAGTGCGATCGGCAGCGGTTTCGGCAGTTCCTGCGTGGCGCGCATCCAGTCCATCGAGAACGGCAGCGGCGGCACGCCGGGCGCGCTGGCCATCACGTGGGCATCGCCCTGCGGGAACATGACAATGTCGCCCGGTGCCAGCCGCACCGGCGGCTGGCCGGCCAGCGAGGCCCACGCGATGCCGTCGAGCAGTACGTGGTATTCGATCACGCGGGCGGCGCCGGGCACGACCATGGCCGCGATCTCGGCCGAGGGCGGTGCCGCGACGGCCCATTCGGTGCCGGCGCTGACCGTATAGAACACGGCGCCGCGCAGGCGCACGGTGCGCAGCACCTCGGACAGCGTGTCGACAGGCATGGCGTCTCCTGCAATGCGGACGTTTGGTCAAGCATGGACGACGGCCGGACAAGCGTCAAGCGCGGCAGGGCATCAATAATGGCCTGGCAGGCGGGACCTGCCCGCGTGTGTCCACAATTACCACAACCTGAAGGAGCACCAGCATGACTGACATGACCGGCATGACCACCCAACCCGACTACACCGCGATCAAGGCGCGCCAGCAGGCCACCTGGGCCAGCGGCGATTTCGCCATTATCGGCACCACGCTGCAGATCGTCGGGGAACTGCTGGCCGAGGCGGCCGACGTGCGCGCCGGCGAGCGCGTGCTCGACGTGGCCGCCGGCAACGGCAATGCCACGCTGGCGGCGGCGCGCCGCTTTGCCGCCGTGACCTCGACCGACTACGTGCCCGAACTGCTCGAGAAGGGCCGCGCCCGCGCCCGCGCCGAGGGGCTGGGCGTGGCGTTCCAGGTGGCCGACGTGGAAGCGCTGCCGTTCGCCGACGGCGCGTTCGACTGCGTGCTGTCGACCTTCGGTTCGATGTTCGCGCCGGACCACCGCCGCACCGCGGCCGAGATGCTGCGCGTGACGCGCCCGGGCGGGCGCATCGGCGTGGCGAGCTGGACGCCGGATGGCTTCATCGGCAGGATGTTCAAGGTAGTGGGCGGCTACGTGCCGCCGCCGGCCGGGGTTGCCGGGCCGCCGCTGTGGGGAACGGAGGCGCACCTGCGCGATATATTTGGTAACAGCGTCGGCAACGACGTGGAACTGCGCTGCACACAACGCGACTTCGTGTTCCGCTACCGCTCGCCCGAACACATGATGCAGGTGTTCCGCGACTTCTACGGCCCCATGCTGAAGGCCTTCGCCGCGCTCGACGCAGGGCGGCAGGCAGCACTGAAGCACGACCTGGAAGCCCTGGCCCGCGAGGCCGACATCTCGGGCGGCCAGTCGCTCGTGGCGCCCGCCGCCTACCTGGAGGCTGTCATCGTGAAGCGCTGAGCGCAGATGGATCAGGGTCGGAACCTGGACCAACATCGGGGTCAGACCCCAATTTCTGGAAACGTTACTGTGGGCAATCCGCTATAGTGCTGTTTTCATACAACAGCTGCCCGCGCAGTCCGCCGTATGTCCGACCGCATCGCCGAACGCCGCGCCGGCGCCGTTCCGTGGCTCGTTGCCGCGGCCTTTTTCATGGAGAACCTGGATGCGACGGTGATCACCACGTCGCTGCCGCAGATGGCCAGCAGCTTCGGCACCCGGCCGGAACACCTGTCGGTCGGCCTGTCCGCCTACCTGGTGGCGCTGGCCGCGTTCATCCCGGCCAGCGGCTGGCTGGCGGACCGCCATGGGCCGCGCCGCGTGTTCGCCGCGGCCATTGCCGTGTTCACGCTGGCCTCGGTGCTGTGTGCACTGTCCGGTTCGCTCACCGCATTCACCCTGGCGCGTATCCTGCAGGGCATGGGCGGCGCGCTGATGGTGCCGGTCGGGCGCCTGGTGGTGTTGCGCGCCACGCCGAAAGACCAGCTGGTGCGCGCGATCGCCACCATCACGTGGCCGGGCCTGGCCGCGCCGATCATCGGGCCGGCGCTGGGCGGCTTCATCACGGCGCACTGGGGCTGGCACTGGATCTTCCTGGTCAACGTGCCGCTCGGGCTGCTGTTGCTGGCGGCGGCTTTCATCGTGATCCCCGCCAGCGGCGCCGCGCCGCGCCCGTTCGACCTGCCCGGCTTCGCCGCCAGTGCGCTGGCGTGCACGCTGCTGATGGTGGGGGTGGAGCTGCCCGGCCAGGGGCAATGGACGGCAGCGGCACTGGTGCTGCTGGCCGGCGCGGCGCTGCTGTACTGGTGCGCGAGCCACTTCCGCCGCGCGGCCGCGCCGCTGATGGACCTGCGCCCGCTTGCCATCGAGTCCTTCGCGGTGACGGTACGGGGCGGATCGCTGTCGCGCATCGCCATCGGCAGCACGCCGTTCCTGCTGCCGCTGATGCTGCAGCTGTCGTTCGGCCTGTCGGGCACCACGGCCGGCATGCTGCTGCTGGCGCTGTTCGCGGGGAATCTCGCCATGAAGCCCGCCACGGGCCCGCTCATGCGCCGCTTCGGCCTGCGTTCGGTGCTGGTCTGGAACGGCACGCTGCTGGCAGCCAGTTTCGGCGCCTGCGCGCTGCTGACGGCGGACACGCCGTTTGCCGTCATGGCCGCCGTGCTGTTCCTGTGCGGCATGTTCCGCTCGATGCAGTTCACGGCACTCAATACCCTGGCGTTCGCCAATGTGCCGGCGGCGCAGATGAGCGGCGCTTCCACGCTATTTTCCGTGCTCGCGCAGGTGACGACCGGACTGGGCATCGCCGGTGGTGCGCTGTTGCTGAAGATGGGGGAACTGGCCGGCTGGGCGGCGACCGATGTGGCGGTATTCCGCCTGGCGCTGGTGGCGATGGGCTGCGTTGCCGCGCTGGCCGTGGTGGACAGCCTGCGCCTGCCGGCCGATGCCGGGGCGCAGGTGAGTGGGCATGGCGTGACCTGAAGCAGCCCGGTCAGCGGGCTGCTTCAGCTTGCCTCATGCAACGCTCAGGCTTGTGCTGCCGGCTTGCGCGGTAAAAGCTTCAGGGCCGCGAATGCGGCGCCGGCCACGCCCAGCACCACCGCGGCGGTACTGCCCGAAAAGCCGACGGCGGTATCCTTGGCGATCTTGCCGGCCTGTGGCGTGACCAGCTGCAGGCGGCGGCGGGTCATTTCCGCCCCCAGTTCGCTGAGCCGGTCCCGGCTCAGGCTGCGCTCGGCGTCCGGCAGCAGCACGGTTTCCTCGTCGGCCACATGGTGCATCACGTCGCGCATCAGTTCATGCACCAGCTTTTCATGTCTCGCATCGGTCGGCGCGGTGGCACGCAACTGGGCGATCAGGCGGCGCATCTCGTTGTGCTCCGGCTCGGCTTTCAGCATCGTCGGGTCCGAACCTTCGAGTTCGCGCATGACCGGATAGAAGATCTCTTCTTCGAGCGTGGCATGGATTTCCAGGGCGGTGCAGATCGTTTCCGCAAGCGCCTTCTTTACTTTCGGTTTCTGCGCTGTGGTGTACTGGTGGAATGTCAGCAGCGTGTGCGAGTGGTCGAAGCGGATCATGTCGGTGATCGTCGGGCTGAGCTTGTTCAGTGAAAACATCTTATTCTCCTTGAAGTTCTGGCAACACCTCATCTTAGGCGAGCACGCCGCCCACTTGCGTAGGAATAGCTCCCTGCCGATTGTCGGCGGACTGCGCACAAAGCGCACCCGGCAGGTTATAGTTCACTTCAGACAACGCCGCCAGGAGCCGAGGATGAGATTCAAGCACCGAGCCGTTGCGCGCAGCACGCTCCCCATGCAGGGACGCGGATGGCGCAGCAGGCGCCCGCTGACGCGCTTCGACGACCTGTTCCAGGATCATCCGCAGCCGATGTGGATCTATGACCTGGTGACCCTGAATTTCCTGCGCGTCAACGCGGCCGCGTGCCGTCACTATGGTTATTCGGAAGCCGAGTTCCTGCACATGACGATCCGCGACATCCGGCCGCCGTCGGAACAGGCGCGGCTGAACGCGGACATGGCCGCCGCACCGCACGCGTTGCCGCAATCATCCGGCATCTGGACGCATCTGAAGCGCGACGGCCGGCCGATCGCCGTGCGCATCTCGTCGCACGCGCTGATCTACGAAGGGCGCCGCGCGCGCCTGGTGTTCGCGCTCGACGTGACGCAGCAGGTCGCGACCGAGCGCGCCCTGTACAAGTCGGAACAGCTGTACCGCCGCCTGATCGACACGATGCCGCTGCAGGTCTTCTGGAAAAACCTCGACCTGCGCTACGTGGGCGCCAACCGCCTGTTCGCCCAGGCTTCGGGCCTGGAAAATCCGGCAAGCCTGGTGGGCAAGCGCGACCAGGACCTGCCGTGG
>DASVVD010000298.1:0-11226 GCA_036386715.1 Pseudoduganella sp. | reverse complement strand
CACAGGCCGGTGGCGACAATGCGCACCACGACCTCGCCAGGGCCTGGCTCGGCCAGGTCGATGTTTTCGATGCGCAGTTCCGCGTTGTTGGCATGGGCCAGGGCTGCTTGGATTTGCATGGTCAGTCTCCTTGTTTATATATACTAATCATATATATGATTCCTATGTTTATCAAGACCTATCCGGGTTCCTGCCGGCCTGGCAGCGGCTGCGGGCAGCGGCTGCGGGCAGCGGCTGCGGGCAGCGGCAGTTCGCTGCGGAAGGGCGGATCACGCCGCGTGACTTACCGGTTATCGGAATGCAGCAGGTGCAGGCCGGAGCCGCAGATGCTGGCACGCCGAACCTATAGCAGCAGCTGGCCGGGCCCGGGTGCCGGCGCTTCCACCTCGCGGACTGCGACATGCGAACCGGTGCGCCACGCCGCGCGCATCATGCGCTGTCCGGGATGCGACGCCGGATTATTGCTCGTTGCGTCAATCATTTCGCCGCTCTTCATATGGTTCATCGCACCGCTTCTTGCCGGCTCAGGCACGGCCGGTGCGCAGGATTTGCCGCAGGCTGTCAGCGATCCGGCCCACCCATGTGGTTGCCTCCGGCAGCACGTTGATCAACAGGATGAAGCCATGGCCCATTTCTTCCGCTTCGAACGCAACCACTTCGTTGCCGGCGGCGCGCAGCGACGCGGCGTAGGCCTTGCCCTCGTCGCGCAGGGGGTCATATTGGGCGGTCAGCACCACCGCGGGCGGCAGCCCTTCCAGGCGGCCGAACGCCGGCGACACGCCCGGGTCACGGCGCTGCGCCGGATCGGGCACATAGTGCTGCGTCAGCCAGCGCACGTCGGCGCTGCCGAACACCGGGTCGTTGGCAAACTCGGTGTACGAAGGACTGCTCATCGTGGCGTCGGTCACCGGATAAACGAGCGCCTGCGCGGCAAGCGCGGGGCCGCCTGCATCCCGCGCCTTTTGCGCGAGCGCGGCTGCCAGGTTGCCGCCCGCGCTGTCGCCCATGACGATCAGCGGCACGGTTGCACCGGCCAGCATGCCGGTGTTGTCGGCCGCCCAGCGCAGCGCATCCCAGCTGTCGTCGAGCGCCGCCGGATACGGATGCTCGGGTGCCAGGCGATAGCCGACGACCAGCACCGCCGCCGGCAGCGCATTGGCCAATGTCCGGGCGAGCGCATCCCACTCGTCGATGGACCCGACCGTCCAGCCGCCGCCGTGCAGGTAGACGATGACGGCTTTCGGCGCCTCGGCGGCAAGCAGGCGCGCCGGGATGTCCCCGCCCCGTGCCGGAATCAGATAGTCCTCGACACGTGACACCGCCGGACCGGCGCCGGTACGTTCGATCAGCTGCCGGGAACGGGCGCGCGCCTCCGGGACCGTGCCGCCATTGAAGGCGGAGCGGCCCGATACGGCAGCAGCGGCCGCCATGGCCTGGAACAACGGATGAAGCGTCATGGAGGTTCCTTTGTTTTGTGCCGGGTCGTCGACCCGGTCATTGGGGAATGGATGAAGCCGGGATTGCCGCGCTCACCAGCACGCGTCGCCCCGCTCCAGCACTTCGGTGCCGCCATCGATGAACAGCACCTGGCCGAGCATCAGGCTGTTGGCGGGGCTGGCCAGCCACAGCATCAGTTCGGCCACCTCGTCGGGCCGGCCGTAGCGCCCGAGCACCTCGGGGTGTGCGTCGCGCACCACCTGGCTGCGCACCGGGTGTTCGCGCAGCGCGCGCCCCGCTTCGGTTTCGATGAAGCCCGGCGCCACCGCGTTGACGATGATGCCGCTGCCGCCCCAGCGCGGATTGACCGCGGCGCGCCGCGTCCAGCGTGCCAGCGCGACCTTGCTGCTGGCATAGATGCCAAGCGGGGTGCGCTGGTCGACGAGCCGGCTCTCCTGCTGCGCTGCCGCCCGTGCCATGAGGTCGCCGGCGCGGGCCCGTGCGCCGCCTTCGTTGCCGGCCAGGTAGAACTCGACCAGCGCGGAGTCGTCGGCTCCCGAATAGGCCATCCGCGACGACACCAGCACCGCGCGCGGCGCCGCCGATTTCAGCAGCAGTGGCTGCAGCCGCTCCAGCACGTCGACCGTGCCGAAATAGTTGAGGCTCGCGCTGGTCAGGTCGGACGTCAGCAGGCCGGCGCAGGTGATCACCGCATCGATGCCGCCGGGCGCGATACTGCCCGCCTGCGCCGCCAGTGCCGCGCGCCCTTCGGCATGCGACAGGTCGGCGGTGATATCGCCATCGTGCAGGTCGGCACGGATGACACGGTGGCCGCGCGCCGCGGCAAGTGCCGCCGTGGCCTTGCCGATGCCGCTGGCGGCGCCAGTAATCAGTATGGTGCTGGACATGGTAACTCCTGTTGTCATGCCGTTTTCAGGGCCGGCTGGCCGGTACGCACGAACCCTTCGTACCCGCCCGCCGCCACGGCGTCGCACATGCGCCGGTAATTGCCGAACCCGCCCACGAACGGCAGGAACACGCGGGGCTTGCCGGGAATGTTGGCGCCGGTGTACCACGAGTCGGCCTTGCGGTGCAGCGTGCGCTGCGATAGCGCGGCCACCTTGTCGACCCAGGCCGCTTCTGCTTCCGCCGTGGCCTCGATCAGCGTCTCGCCGCGCGAACGCATCGTTGCCATGCACTCGACGATCCAGTCGACGTGCTGTTCGATCGCGACGACCACGTTGGTCAACGAGCCGGGGCTGCCCGGTCCGGTCGTGATGAACAGGTTCGGGAAGCCCGCCGTGGCCAGGCCCAGGTAGCAGCGCGCGCCATCGCGCCATTTCTCCTTCAGCGCCAGGCCGCCGCGGCCAGTAATGTCGATGCGGGACAGCGCGCCCGTGATCGCATCGAAGCCGGTGGCGAATACCAGCATATCGAGCGGGTACTCGCGATCGGCCGTCGTCACGCCATCGGCGGTGATGGCCTGGATCGGCGTGTGCTTCAGGTCCACCAGCGTCACATTGGTCCGGTTATAGGTTTCAAAGTAATCGGTGCCGATACAGAGGCGCTTCGCGCCAAGCGGATAGTCCGCCGGGCACAGTGCAGCCGCTACCCGGGGATCCGTGACAATGCCGCGGATCTTGCCGCGCACGAAATCGGCTGCCGTCGCGTTGGCGGCCTCGTTCGTCAGCAGGTCGTTGAACGAACCGAGGAAGGCCAGTCCGCCGATCCGGTACTTTTCCTCATAGAGGCGGTCGCGCTCTTCGGCCGGCACGTCGAGCGCCGACTGGTTATTGAAGTCGTAGTGCGAACCGCCGTTGGAATAACGCGTCTTTTCGCGAATCTGCGGATAAATGTCGCGCACCTTCCGCAGTTCGTCCTCTTCCAGTGGCCGATTGCCGGCGGGCAGGACGAAATTCGGCGTGCGCTGAAAAACGGTCAGGTGCTGCGCCTGCGCCGCGATGAGCGGAATGATCTGCACGCCGGTCGATCCCGTGCCGACGACACCGACCCGCTTTCCGGCAAAGTCGACACCCTCCTCCGGCCATTGCGTGCTGTGATAGGACGGGCCTTCGAATTGTGCCAGGCCGGGGATGTCGACCGGCTTGGGCACCGCCAGCGCGCCGGTCGCCATAATGACGAAGCGCGCCGCGTGGCGCCCGCCCCTGTCGGTGGCGACTGTCCAGTGCTGCGCTGTTTCGTCGAACGTGGCCGCCGTTACCCGGGTATCGAACGTGATGTCGCGGCGCAGGTCGAAGCGGTCGGCGACGTGCCGGATATAGGCATGGATCTCGGCTTGCGTCGCGTACTTTTCCGACCAGTTCCATTCCTCCTGCAGTTCGTTCGAGAACGAATAGCTGTAGATGATGCTTTCCACGTCGCAGCGTGCGCCGGGATAGCGGTTCCACAGCCATGTCCCGCCGACGTCGGGTCCGGCCTCGATGACACGAACGCTGAAGCCCTGCCTGCGCAGGCTATAGTCGAGGTAGAGTCCCGCGAAGCCGGCGCCGACGACGATGACGTCGACGACGGGTGGCGCGGGCTGGGGCGCATGGGTGCCGGCATCGCCGCCGGCATGGGTGATCGTCATGGTGGTCTCCTTCGCCCAGGCCTCCGGGCCGGACGTTATTGTTTGTCTGGACGGCCGCGCAGGTGCTTACCGCCCCGTCCGGCCCGTGCTATCGTTGCACTGCGGATCATTGTAGAGAACACCGGCCCCGTTTCAATTCCGGATTCCGCATGCCGTCAAGTTACGGCAACTGCTTGTTTTCTCTAGATAAATTCACTGACCGGTGATGCGGGGAGCGCTGCTTTCCAGGTATCGTCACCGGCCGTCGCCACCCATGAGGATCGATGCGATGCCACGCCAGCGTTTGCAGCAAATGCCCGATGTGCGGGTCGCGCGGGACGACTCGTCGGCCCACTCGTCGGCCCACCTGTTGCCCCGCAAAACGCCGAAGCAAGGGCGCTCGATCGCTCTCGTCGATGCCCTGAAGACCGCCTGCCTGCGCATCCTCGTGGAGGAAGGCGCGGCCGAGCTCACGAGCGCCCGCCTGGCCGACGTGTCCGGCGTATCCACCGCCTCCATCTACGAGTATTTCCCTCACCTCGATTCGCTGGTCGCCGAAGTACTGCGTGAAACGATCAGGGAGGCGGCGCTGGAATCGTGCAGGGTCTCTGCTCTGCCGCCGGACACCCCGCTGCTGGAGCTGCTCGGCCACCTGGTGCGTCGGGCGTTCGAGAAACGCGCCTACCTTGCCGGGCTGCACAGCCAGGTCTACCTGCGGCACATCGAGTACTTCGAGGCGATTTCGCCTGCCGCGATGGAGCAGGTGCTGGAACGCTACAGCGCCGTCATCACGCTGCACGACAAGCGCCTGGCGGCACTGGTGGTCACCAATGCGCTGGCACAGTTGGCGCAGACGCTGCTGCAGCAGGATCCGCTGTCGTTGCGCTCACCGGAAACGCAGCGGATGGTGGTGAGGATGCTGCATGCGGCGCTGGTCGATCCGGAGCACGGCATGCGGGGCGCATCCTCGGTGGACTAGGCTTCCTGAATACCGCCAGGCTGCTGGGCGCCATGCTGTAACGGCCGGTAGCGTGCGCCGCCCGGGCGGCGGTGTCAGCGCGGCAAACCCAGCCCCCGCTGGGCGATCAGCGTGCGCTGGATTTCGTTGGTACCGCCGCCGACGACGATCATGATGGAATGGCGCAGCATGTGCTCCAGCCGGCCATCGGTAATGGCCCCCGGGACGCCCTGGCCGAGGGCGGCGCCGGTGCCCAGCAGGTCCAGCGCCGCCTCACCCAGCCGCTGCATCAGCTCACCGCTGTAAGCCTTGCTCATCGCCGCCTCCCAAGTGGCGGCCTGGCCCTTCTCGGCCATGGCGACGCTGCGCGTGAGCAGTTGCCGCGCCACTTCGATCTCCGCGGCCAGCTGGCCGACACGATCCGGCACCGCACCGTCCGTTTGCCCGGCATCGCGCAGCGCCCCCACCAGCTGTTCGAACGCGACCCGCGCCGCTGCCACGAAGCCGCCCATCACGATCCGTTCGGTGGCCAGGGCCGAGGTGAGGATCTCCCAGCCGCCGTTGACCTTGCCCACCAGCGCACTGGCCGGCACGCGCACGTTGTCGAGGAACTCGGTGCAGAACGTGTGGCCGTACATGGCCATCGACGGCCGCACCGTGATGCCCGGGGTGTTCATCGGCACGATGAACATGCTGATGCCGGCATGCTTGGGCTTGGCTTCAGGATCGGTGCGCGCGGCCAGCCACATGTAGTCGGCGTATTCGGCGCCGGTGGTCCACAGTTTCTGGCCGTTGATCACCCATTCGTCGCCGTCGAGCACGGCGGTGGTCTTCAGGTTGACGAGGTCCGATCCCGCCTCCGGTTCGCTGTAGCCGAGACAGAACGTGATCGCGCCGCTGGCGATGCGCGGCAGGAACGCTTCCTTCTGCTGCGGCGTGCCATAAGCCATCAGCGCGTGCGCCTGGATGCCGCCGCGGCTGTTCGGCGCGCCAGCGCGCTGGCTTTCCTCGATGAAGGCCAGCTGTTCGAACGGCGTGCGGGCCTGCCCGCCAGATTCCTTCGGCCAGCTGAGCGTGTTCCAGCCTTGGCGGCCCAGTCCCGCCGCGTATTCAGGATCGTAGCCACGCTTCTCGGGTGGCAGTGCCTCCTGCACGCGCTTGCGGCCGCGTGTCCAGTTTTCGTCGATCCAGACACGCACCTCTGCGCGGAAGGCATTGCCGGCCGGGCCGAGGTCATATTCCGGCAGCGGCATGCCGGTTTCCAGCAGCAGCGCGGCCAGTTCGGCGCGGGCGCGCTGCACGCCGCCATGGCGCGTCAGGTCGCTGTGGCTGCGGCGGAAATGGCGTGGCGCCTCGTGTTCCTCGGCATAGCCGATGGCGCCGAACACGTGATGCGTTTCCAGCGCCACCTGGCGCAGGGCCGGGCTGGCGAAGGCCAGCGCCGCGGCGGCAAAATAGCGCCAGTCGGCGCCGCCGGCCTCGTAGCTGGCGGCGGCGTTCTCGAGCGTCAGGCGGGCGCCATCCAGTTGGATCTTGCAGTCGGCCAGCTTGTGCTGCACCGCCTGGAAGCGGCCGATCGGCTGGCCGAACTGGTTGCGCTGCCGGGCGTGATCGAGCACCAGCTCGAAACCACGCTCGGTGGCGCCCAGCGCTCGCGCGAGCAGGCACAGCCTGGCCAGCCGGTTCAGGTCATCGATCCTGTCATCCTCGAGGGTGATCGCCAGCGCCGGCGTCGCATCGAACACCAGCTGCGCCAGCGCCGGGACCGCGAGACCGGGCGTTGGCCGGATCGACAGCCCGGCAGCATCGGCCGCGACCAGCGCCAGCGTGCCGGTGCCGGCGACGACCAGGAAATGCGTGGCGCCGCCCGCGCCTTCGACGAATGCCAGTTCGCCATGCAGCGCACCATCGCGCAGCCCGGCGGTGCCTGCATGGCGGTCGCCATCGGCCGTGCCGAAGGCAAGGCAGACGCTGGCCTGCCCGGCTTCGACCCGGTCCAGCAGCTCGCCGATCCGCGCATCGTCGCGCCGGTCGGACAATGCCATGTTGGTTAGCAGCGCGGCAAGTGCCGGTGCCGGGCAGCCGGCCCGGCCCAGCTCCTCCATCACGACCAGCGCTTCGCGCAGGCCGCCGCCGCCATCCGGCGCACCGAGTCCCAGCAAACCGAGCTGGGCAATGCGGTCCGTCGCCACCGCGACGGCAGCCGGATCGCCGGAGCGTTCCGGCGCGCCCTCGACCGGCCAGGCTTCGGCAAGCATGGCGCGCAGGCTGTCGCGCAACAAGACGCGGTCGGCATCGGTGGTCAGCGAAGCTGCGGAAAGCGGTGCATTCATGATGATGGTGTCCCTTGAAAAGTGATGTGAAAGTCTACCGATACAGCATCTGAGTCGTCAATAATTATATAGATGATCTATATATTAGCCGAAAAAAGGTCGGCGCCTAGCACCGAGATTGCGGTAGCTTGCCCATATTAACATTAATCATTATGATGATTAATTCTTCATTCAAATGAGCAAGGATGTGCCATGGAACTGCAAAATCAGACGGTATTCGTCGCGAAAGACGCCCCGCCGGGAGCATTGTCCGCGGACGTTTTCGAACTGCGCACCCGTGCCCTGCCGGAGCTGAAGGACGGCGAGATCCTGGTGCGCATCATTCACCTCTCGATCGATGCGGGCAGCCGTGCGCAGTTCGACGACCGCTCAGGTTACGTGTTCAAGACCGCAACGGGACAGATGCCCGGCAGTTCCGGCGCGGTCGGCGAAATCGTCGCAAGCCGCGACCCGGCATGGCGCCCCGGCGAGCTGGTCGCCACCGGCCACACGCGCTGGCAGCTGTACCAGAAATTCATGCCCGCCCGCGAGCAGTTCCTCGTGCGGGTGAACCCGGCGCACGGACCGCTGTCGGTCCACCTGGGGGCGCTGGGACTCGTGGGCTTCACTGCCTACATCGGCATCTTCGAGATCGGCCGGCCCGTGCCCGGCGAAACCGTGCTGGTCTCCGCGGCAGCCGGCGCCACCGGCGCGCTGGCAGGCCAGTTCGCCAGGATCGCCGGTGCGCGCGTGGTCGGCATTGCCGGGGGCCCTGCCAAGTGCGCATTCGTGAAGCAGGAACTCGGATTCGACGACTGCATCGACTACAAGCAGGGCAACCTGCGCGAGGCGATTGGCCGGGCCTGCCCCGCCGGCGTGGACGTGTACTACGAAAACGTGGGCGGCGACATCCAGAAGGCGGCCTTCGAGCACCTGAACGATTTCGCGCGGGTGGCCTTATGCGGCCAGGTGGCGCAGTACAGCGGCGCAGGCGAAGCGCCCGGGCCGAACCTGATGGGGCTCGTGCTCAGGCGCGCGACGGTGCGCGGCTTCCTGGCCATGGACCACATGGCGCGCCATCCGGAGTTCCTGGCCAGGGCTTCCGCATGGATCCGCGAGGACGCGCTGCGACACCATGCAACCATCACGCCGGGCCTCGACAATATCCACGAGGCGATCAATTCGCTGGTGGAGGGACGCAATATCGGCAAGCAGCTTTGCCAGGTGGGCGCGGAGCCGTCGTGAGGTACGGTAGCGGTCTTCGACGGCGCACGCCGCGCGTTTGCCGGCCATAGTTATCACTCGACCGCATGAGCGATATCGAGAACCGCAATTGGCTTATTTCTGCAGGTGGATGCAAGATGGAATCATCTCTACTTGTCCAACGGGGTCCATCATGTCCATTCTCGAATACTTGCCGATCGCTCTTGCCGTCACCGGCGTAGCGCTGCGCTTCGTGATCTCCAAGCCTGCGGCACAAGCTGTCCAGGCTTGGGAAAAGTCGTCCAGCACGGTGCATGAGAAGCCTGCCCAGGCAGCGCCCCTGGCCGTGCCGGCACCGGCGCGCGCTTTCGCCACGGCTTGAATGCCCATGGCGGCCAGCACGGCCGCCTTTGATTTCCCATCGCGTTTCGCGGCCCCGCCGGGGGTGCTCACGGCTCCTGACACGGATGCCGGCACAGCATGGTCTTAAGGCATCTTGCAACTGATCACTCCCGTTGCCCTCAGGCCAAGCTTCGAGAAACGGCATCGCATCTCCCCGCTCGCCATCACTTTCTGCACCTCGTCCTTTCATTGGAACATCCAGGCATGTCATCACGTCTGCGCGGTTTCCTGCCCTGCCAAGCCGTATCACCCGCCGCCCCCACCGCTCTTCCGTTAGTTCCAAGGAAGTACGCCGTCGCGTAGCCGCCAATTCCTTGCCAGGGACTGCCACGAATCGAGCACTGTTGTGCTGACTTGTTGACGCAAAACAACATTAATCATCTAGTTCATTAAAATCAGCATACTGAATTTAGTCTTTGGTTGCAGTGGAAGTTACCGCATGGATACAATTATTTTCCCGGTAGCGACAAGTCGACAACAGCCTGTCGCCCGCCTCCTAACGCAACCAACCAAGACCACACAACATGAGACGTTTCATTGCACCATTGCTCGTGCTGCCGTTCGCCCTGTCGACGGCTTTCGCCCAGGACGGCGCAGCCTCCTCCATCAAGATCAGCGGCTTCGGCACGGGCGCCCTGACCTGGACCGACACCGATGACGCACAGTATGTGCGCGCCAACCAGGCCAGCGGTGCGGGCAAACACGTGCGTACCGGCGTGGATTCGAACCTCGGTTTGCAGATCGATGCGCGCATCAATGACTGGTTCTCGCTGACGGCCCAAGGCTTGGTGCACAAGGCCGGCGAAGACAGCTATGGCGCTGACGCCACACTGGCATTTGCCAAGCTCAGGGTGTCGGACAACTTGAGCCTGCGTGCCGGCCGAGTCGGCTTGCCGATCTTCATGATTTCGGACTATCGCCACGTGGGCTATGCCAACATCATGCTGCGCCCGCCCCAGGAAATGTATAACCTGATCCCCATCAACAGCCTCGATGGCGCCGACGCAACGTGGCAGCAGAGTCTCGGCGACACCACGCTGACCGCGCAGCTGGCCTATGGTCGCACGGAGGAAAAAGCGGCTGGCGGCAACACGACGATCGTCATCACCAACCAGCGTGTTGTTAACGTTTCCGCCGAGCATGGCCCGTTCACGGTGCGTGTCTCGCGTTCCGACGCGAAATTCTCTGCCGAAGTGGGCGATTTCGCGACGCCCAAGGCCAAGGTGTCGTTCACGTCGGCAGGCGCCGCCATGGATTGGAACAATATCGTGCTGCAGTCGGAATACGGGCAAACGCGTGGTGGCAGCGCGCCTGGCAAGAACGCCTGGTACCTGATGGGTGGCTATCGTGTTGGCAAGTTCGTGCCGTTCTACAGCCATGGCAGAGTCACCGGTGGCATTTCGCAAACCACCGACAGTGTCGGGTTGCGCTGGGATGCATTCCGCTCGGCAGCCCTGAAATTCCAGGTCGACCGTGTCAGGCCGCAAGGCAGTGGTATGTTCGTCAATGTGAAGCCCGGCTTCGACGGCCCTGTCACCGTTGGCGCGGTGTCGGTCGATTTCGTTTTCTGAGGAGACAGGCATGAAAAACATGAAACATTTACTCGCCGCCGCTGTCGTCTTCGCTCTCGCAGTTCCCGCAATGGCCGAAGTCGTCGCGGTGGTCAACACGGCCAGCAGCCAGACGTCGATGACAAAGGACGAAGTGGCCAATGTCTTCACAGGCAAGTCGTCCGCGCTGACGCCGGTCGACCAGCCGGAAAGCGCCCCGGTGCGCGCCGAGTTCTACAAGAAAGTGGCGGACAAGGACATGTCCCAGGCCAAGGCCTTGTGGGCGAAGCTGGTCTTCACCGGCAAGGCCACGATGCCGAAGGAAGCAGCCGACAGCGCCGCCGTCAAGAAAGCCGTGGCGGCCAATCCGAAAGCAATCGGCTACATCGAGAAGAGCGCCGTTGACGCCACAGTCAAGGTCGTGTTTACCGCCCCTTGATCCGCATGGCATTTGCCGCCGCGGTCGGCATGGCAGGCACCGCGGCAGACAGACCATGACCCGCGCGGCCACGACAGCTGGCCTGCGCAATGCAAACCAATAATTCAGGCTGTCGCCATTGGAGGAGCAAGATATGAGCATCAAGCGCAGGATCTGGGCATTGCCGGTCGTCTCGACCATCATTTTCGTACTGGGTGTCGCGGTCAGCACCAGCTTTGCCACGGGCGCGCTGGACTCGATCCACGCGACCGAAAGCGTGGACTTCCCGACGCTGGGCGCCGTGAAGGCACTGGGCGGCGAGGTCGAAGCGGTGACCATCGGCCTGCGCGATGCCGTCAGCGAAGGCGACAAGGCAC
>DASVVD010000297.1:0-8824 GCA_036386715.1 Pseudoduganella sp. | reverse complement strand
ATCGCCACGGCAGTGAGTTTGCCGTCCGTGATGATGGGAGCGACGCTCTGGATGCGTGCCGGCGTGACCGGGTGGCTCATGCCTTCCGGCAGCCAGCCGGGAATCGCATCCGCGGTGACATTGGTCCCGATGCGCAGCCAGCTCGTGTTGTAGAAGCGGGTACCGGCGCCGGCTTTGCCGGTCAAATAGGGAATGGTGCCGCCGGTTTCCGGATCGACGAAGTTCGGCATCAGCCTGGCGTACTGCTGCGGCGCCGCCGCGAATGGCTTGTTGAGGTCGAGCTTGGTCCGGGCCATCTCGGCGCCGCGGTTCTGGTTCAGCAGCCATTCATAGCCGGCGTTCAGGCGGCGCGACCAGATCGGCGTGGTCTGGCTGGAGCCACCGTTGAAGGTGACCCAGCGGATGCCCATGGCTTGACCGTTGTGGGTGCTTGGCTGTGCCAGGAAGTTCTGCATCGCCAGCTCCTGGTCGGCAAGCGCGGCACGCCAGTCCATGATCCACAGGCGCGGAATCGCGAAGTCGACCAGATCCTGGTAAAGATAATCCTGTTCCATCCAGACGTTATTGGACAGGAAGTTCTCGCTGGAATTCATGATCAGGATATTGTCATCCGAGGTCAGGTAATAATAATTGTTGCTGTCATGCCCCTCGTAGACCTTCGCCCCGTCGCTGCCCCAGTGATAGGCCCATACCGAGTCGTCTGTCGCCGGGTAGTAGCGCGGGGTATTGGCAACCGTCTCGACATAGGTGGGGTCCGTCATGCCGCGTGCGAAAACCCGGTCTTTATAATAATTCTGGCCCCACTGGTTGTCGTACATCAAAATCCCGGCAAAGTAATTATCGCGCCGGACATTCGTTTCCAGAATCATCATTCCGCCGACAGACTGGCCGGCGCCGTAGATGTGGTCGGCGCTGATCGAATACGTTTTTTGCAGCTGGTCCCACAGTTTCACCAGTGCCGAATAATGCGCCGTGGTGCCGGCGTTATCGCCGACACGCTGGGTATAGACCGGTACGACGACAATCAGGCCGGCCAGGCCGTGCTTGTCCTTGACGATTTGCCGGGCCCAGTCGGATGCGAATACGGAAGCTCCCCGCGACATGGCCACGGCCTCGAACGGATGGGTGCCGGCACTGAAAGCAGGATGGTTGACCGTTACCAGCGCATATTTTTTGGCTGGATCATAATCGGCCGGGAGATAGAGGGCGTAATCCATGTCCACCGTCTGATACAGTCCGGTTTCCTCGGAAAAGCAGTTTTCGGCCCTGAATGCCGCGCCCGTCGCGCCATAGGTGCCTGGTGTGTTGGTGAAGTACTTGAACCCCTCGACGCCCTTGATGATGTACTTGCCTTTCAGCGCAGTACGGGCGGTGCCGGTCTGGCCCGCCGTGTAGTTCAGGACCGCGGTCGTGTTCGGGCTGATGGTATGGGTGAAGCTGTGCAATTGCGCCGTTTGCGTCACGCCGGCCGACAGTGCGCGCAAGAAGTTCTGCTCCGATGAATATTGATAGTCGGTGTAGACCTCGATGATCACATACCTGCCCTTGCCCGAGCCCCCCGCCGCGGACATGCCGGGCTGGTCGTTGACATAGACCCTGGCGACATCGCCGATATTGCCGCTGCCATAGTTGACCGAGTTGGTGTTCCAGGTGCTCGTCCAGACATCGAGCTTGTAGTCGCCGGCCTTGACGGTGGCCCCTTCCAGGTCCACGTTGTATTCGACCGCAATGGCCGAGAGCTTGGCGCCGTCCGCCGCCATGTAGCCGATCGCCTGGATGCCGACAATGGCGTCGTCCGCTGCAATCCTTGTGGCGCCGCCGCCGCTACAGCCGGTCAGCATCGCTCCGGCCAGCGTCCATGCCGGCAGCAGCAATGCAAATTTCCTTAACACTGATACGAGTGCCATCGTGTCTCCATTGTATTTTGAATTGAAAACCCGGCGGGCGGGAAAAGCCCTGCGTTGCGCAGTTCCCCCGGGTGCAGGCAGGCAGACGTGTTCTGCAATCATTGGGGGATTGCAGCGCCATGGTCCGCACTGGCGGCGGACCATGGCCAATGTTTCCCGGTGACTTCAGCCCAGGCTGGCCGTCACATTGTCGAACAGCTCCTCGACCGTCAGGCTGCGTGGAATGATTTTCTGATCGAGTGCCCAGTCGATCGCCAGCTGCAGGCCCTTGCGGTTCGCTTCCATGCCCAGCGGCGGGAAGATCGCGGGCACGCCTTCGGCCAGCGCGCGGCTTTCGGCAATCATCCGGTACAGTTCGCGCACGATATCCGGGCGCTGCCTCGACAGCTCCTGGTGCACCACGAAGAAGTGATTGACGGGCACCACGCCCTCGCGCGCGAACCAGTCCTTCGCCGCGGCGTGGGCATCGGGCACCAGGGTTTTCACGCGCGGGTCCTTCGGCATGTCCTCGCCGAGCAGGGCGGCAGCCAGTTCGCCGTCCAGCATCATCTGGGGAATCGACGCGCCCTTCGGCAGCCGCTCGGTGTTGGCCGGGTCGGTGTACTCGGCCAGGTGGCCGTCGCCCAGCGTCATCCAGGTGACCTTGTCGAGGTCCACGCCATACTCATGGCGCAGGATGCCGCGGATCCACAGCGCGGTGGTCTGCGTGTAGGTGCGCACGCCGACCCGCTTGCCCTCGATATCCTTCGGCGACAGGTTGCCGAAATCGCTGTTGAACCCTGCGCAGTGGTGCTGGAAACGGCCCGAGATCGGCGCCGGCAGCAGCACGTACGGCTTGCCGTAGGCCTTGGCCTGCAGGAAGGTGACGATGGCCAGTTCGCCGGCGTCGAAGGCGTTTTCCCGCACCATGGCCTTGAAGCCGTTGTGGGCCGGCGTGGGGCCGCAGAAGTCCAGCTTCACGAGGTCGGAACTCACGCGCCCGTCGAGCAGGGCTTTCGTCACGGCGTATTCGGACAGGTTGACGCGCAGTGTAGGCACGCCGCTGTAATCGGTAGTCATAGTGCTCCTTACATTCAATAAAGTTACAGGCGGACCTCGATCAGCGCCGGGCCCGGCTCGCGCGCCGAGTCGGCCATCGCCTTGTGGAAACCCTCGGCCGTATCGACGGCAACGGCGCGCACGCCCATGCTCTTCGCCATGGCCAGCCAGTCGATGCGCGGGCGGTCGATGTCGATCATCGCCAGCGCCTGCGGGCCCGGTGCGCCGGCGCCCATGTTGGCGTACTCCTGCTTCAGGATCGCGTAGCTGTTGTTGGCGAAGATGATGGTGGTGATGTCCAGGCCCTCGCGCGCCTGGGTCCACAGCGACTGGATGGTGTACATGGCACTGCCGTCGCCGACCATGCAGAACACGCGCCGGTCCGGGCAGGCCAGGGCCGCGCCGGTGGCGACCGGGGTGCCGTAGCCGATCGAACCGCCCATGTTGTTGATCAGGTCATGCGGTGCGGCGCCCACCGTCAGGCCCATCGTTTCGCGGCCCGTGGTCAGCGATTCGTCGACCAGGATGCCGTTTTCCGGCAGCGCCGCGGCCAGTGCGGCGGCGATGGTGGCCGGGGTCAGCGCGCCGTTCGGCACGATGGTTTCGGCGCGCGCCTGCAGCAGCGGCGCGGTGCGCGTGGCGCCCACCGCCTCGGCCAGCATGGCCAGGGCGCCTTCGCTGTCCTCGTCCACTTCGGCCAGCGCGTGCACACCGGTGCCGGGGGCCTTGAGCAGGCTGGGTTTGTCGGGATAGCTGAAGAACGCGATCGGCTCGGTGGTCTCCAGCGTGATGATGTGCCTGAAGCCTTTCAGGTAGTCGAGGGCCTGGCCCACCGCATAAGGGATGCGCTCCAGCGGCACGCGCCCTGCCCCGCGCTCGATGCGCGCGGTGAAGAACTGCGTGGCCAGGCGGCAGCCGGTCGCGGTCTTGATGCGGCCCGCCAGCTCCAGGGCCGCGCCGCGGGTGGCGCGGCCGGCCAGCACGATCAGCGTCGGCTCGCCCGAGCGCAGCACGCGGGCGATGTGCTCGACCCGCGCAGCGTCTGGTGACTTGGCCGCAACAGGCTGAGCGCGCGGCAGCGTCGGCGCATCGCCCGCTTCCAGCCAGGAAGCATCGCCCGGCAGGATCAGTGTGGCGATCTGGCCGGGGTGCCCGCTGGCCTTGGCCACGGCCGTGGCGACATCCCAGCCCACCGTGTGCGGCCCGTCCACGCGGCGCACCCAATGGCTCAGCGGGCGCGCCAGCCCTTCGATGTCGGACATCAAGGGCGGATCGTATTTCAGGTGCGCCGCCGAATGCTCGCCGACGATGTTGACCATGCCCGATCCCGCACGCTTGGCGTTGTGGATATTGGCCAGCCCGTTGGCCAGGCCCGGCCCCAGGTGCAGCAGCGTGGAAGCCGGCGTGCCCTTCATGCGGTAATAGCCGTCGGCGGCGCCGGTGCACACGCCCTCGAACAGGCACAGCACGCTCTTCATGCGCGGGTTTTCCAGCGCCTTCAGGAAGTGCATCTCCGACGTACCGGGATTGGCGAAGCAGATGTCGACACCCTGTCCGGTCAGGGTGTCGACCAGGCTCTCGGCGCCGTTCATTCAGTACCCCGCCATGTCGCGCGCCTTGCCGATCACGCCGTAGCTGCGCTGCGGGGCCGACATCAGGAACTTGTAGCCTTCGCCCAGCAGGCGCTCGTAGTTCTTGGCGGTGACGTGCGGATTGCCGACCACCACCTTGTGCCTGTGACAGGTGTCGACGATCTGGCGCATCGCATCGAGCACTTCCGGATGATCGTACTGGCGCGGCAGGCCCAGTTCCTGGGACAGGTCGCCTTCGCCGATCAGGCAGAAGCCGATGCCTGGCACGTTGGCCAGCATGTCGTCCAGGTTGCCGATGGCCTGCGTGCTTTCGATCATCAGGCCGACCAGGATCTCGCCCTGCGGCGCCAGCGGCCACACGTCCGCCCTGGCGTAGTATTCCTGTTGCGTCAGGCCCCAGTAGCGTGCCGCGTTGGCCGGGCCGTCGCCGCGCACACCCTTCGGTTCGTACAGCGGCGCGTTCTTCGGACGGGCGTAGCGGCAGGACGCCACCGCGTTATACGCCTGCTCCACGGTGGCTACGTGCGGGGTGATCACGCCGTACACGCCGCGGTCGAGCACCTGCTTGGCGAACGACTGGTTCATCTCCACGCCGTTGGCGGGAATGCGCGCCAGCGGCGTCACGCCCGGCGCCAGGGAGCCGGCGTCGGCGATCTGCTTGCGGTTCAGCAGGTACTGCAGCGCGTCGCCCAGGGCCGATACATCGTAGGGGTTGTGCTCCATCTCGAACACGAGGCCGTCGTACGGTGCTTCGCTCATGTCGATCGCGCTCTGCCGGTCGATCTTGGAGAAGGCGGTGAACGCCGGCTTGCCCTGTTCCCAGGCGCGGATGATGCCGTTCAGGCGGTTGTTACTCATGTTGATGATCCTCTGGTTCGGTATTGGTGGTGTTGGCAGCTGCCGGCTTACTCGGCGCGCCAGTACATGAAGCCCATGCCTTCGCCGGTGCCGGCGGCGGTGCGCCAGCACGGCACGTAGTCCACCAGCGTCATCTCGGCGCCGGTGTCTTCCAGCGCCTTCATCACGCTGACATAGAGCTTGATTTCCGAGGTACCGGACTGGTAATACCCATCCGGCACGTCGGCCAGGCCCTCGTAGTCGTATTCGCCCAGCATCTTCATGATCTTGCGGTCGAACTGCTCGTCGTTGACGAAGTGCGACAGGCCGCCGGATGCGAAGATGCCCACCCGTACGTCCGCCGGCCAGGCATTGATGGCGTCGCGCAGCACCCGGCCGAACTCGATACAGCGCGCCATCGACGGCTGCGTGGGCGGGTAGAAGCAGTTCATGATGATCGGCACGTGCGGCGGCGGGTTGTCGTCCATGATCTGGTGGTAGACGAAGCTGTACGCATGCGGCGCCACCGGGTACGCCGGCAGGGGCTTCATCCACACGTTGTCCGGCCATGCGAACAGGTCGGTCAGGTCGAAGCCCTCGTCCTGGAATGCCTTGATCAGGTACTGCGCCAGCTCCGGGTGGCACGGGTGCGTCACGTGATGGTCCGGCGCGTAGACCGGGCGTTGCGGCGGGCCGTTGTGCACTTCCGCGCCGCTGTAGATCGCGATCGACGGCGAGAACTGCGTGAAGATTTCCTTCTGGTCCTTGCCCAGGATGATGGCCACGTCGATGTCGGCATCGCGGTAGGCGTCGGCCATCGTGTCGAGCGCGGCGCGGCAGCGTTCGGCGCGGGCGGTGCGTTCCTCGATCGTCAGGAAAGGCTCGAAGGCCGCTTCGCGGTGCGCCTCCAGTTCCGGATAGGTCCAGGTGCGGTTCTGGAACCACAGTTCCGGGTTGTTGCGGTCACGCTCGCCGTTTGTCAGCCAGTCCTCCGGCGCCTGGCCGAGCATGCCGCTGTGGGGCACCGCCATGCCGAATACGATTTTTGCCATGTTGATCCTCGAATTTTATGTTTGGTTTTTAATGGTGCAAGGGCCGTTCAGGTCCTGCCCAGTGCTTCCTGCTGCGTGGCGGTCCCGGCATCCGGCCCGGTTATCGCTTCTGCTACCGCTCCTGCCACCTTCGGTGCCCACTTGCGCTGCAGCAGGATCACCGTGCTGCCGGCGCCCACCAGCAGGAACACGAAGATCGCCATCATCGGCAGGCGGTAGCTGCCGCCCACGTGCAGCAGCCAGCCGGACAGGCTGGCCGACACACCGCCGGCCAGGCTGGTGGCCACCTGCTGCAGGCCCGTGTTCAGCCCGATCGCCTGCTTCGGGATCAGCGTGAGCTTGCACAGCGTGGTGTTGTTGGCGGTGGCCAGGCCCAGCAGGGAAAGCGACAGCACGTTCCAGAACAGCGCCATCTCCAGCGACGGCGCATAGGCACCGAGCAGCACGGTGGTGCCGCCGATGAAGCCGGCCACCACGAAGCTCTTGCGCACCAGCACCGCATCCCTGCCGCGGGCGATCAGCCGGTCGGCCGCCCAGCCGGCGATGGTGGCCACGATGGCGATGCCGATGAAGCTGAAGAACGTGTACAGGCCCGATTTTTCCAGCGACAGGCCTCGCTGCTCGACCAGGTAGGCCGGCATCCATGCCATGCAGTAGAAGGTGAAGTAGCCGTAGCAGAAGTTGTTGATCATGCCGCCCCACACCACGGGGCTGCCCAGCAGGTTGCCCATCGTGATTTCCGATGCCGCCTTGCGGCGCACCACCAGCTCGGCCTTCGACGGATAGTCGTTCTTCACCGTCAGCAGCCACGGTGCCAGCCACAGCAGGCCAGCCAGGCCGGTGGCGACGAACATCATCTGCCACGAGTGCTGGACGATGAACCAGGCGGCGATGGGTGCGCCGATGGCCGGACCGACCTTGCCGCCCATTGCGAAGATGCCGACGGCAAGCCCTTTCTGGCTTTCCCTGAAATTGTTGCCCATCCACCGGTAGCTGGCCGGGATCACGATGGCCTCCGCGGCGCCCACGAACAGGCGCATCAGGATCAGCGCGCCCAGCGTGGAGACCAGGCCGGTGAGTGCCGTGGCCACGCACCACAGCGTGAAGCACACCGCGTACGGCCACTTCACGCCATAGCGGTCGACGATCCATCCCATCAGCAGCTGGAACAGGCCGTAGGACCAGAAGAACGTGGAGTTCAGCCAGCCGCGCTCCACGCTGGTGAGGCCGAATTCCCTGACGAAGTTCTTGTCGGCCAGCGCGGACGACAGGCTGGTGCGGTCGATGAAGGAAATCAGCAACCCCAGGGCCAGCAAAGCCAGGATCGGCCAGGGGTTGAATGCCGCGGGGGCTTGCCGGTGATCGGACGCCATGTGTTCAGTCTCCATCGGTCCGCTTTTTAGCGGACATTGTTATCGGTAGCTTGTCGAGGCTGGCCGGACGCCGGGCCCGATGCAGGCCAGACCTCAGCCAGACCTCGGGCCGGGCTTCAGGCCAGCGCCGGGTACAGCTTCTTCGCCGTTTTGCTGAAGATCCATTCCCGGTCTTCTTCGCCCAGGCTGGCCAGCCCTTCCCGTGCGGTGGCCAGGATGTCCGCCAGCGTGCCGGGCGAGGTCGGGAAATTCGAGCCCCAGGCCATGCGGTCGGCGCCGAACGCTTCCACCACGCGGGGAAAGAAGGTGTCCGGGCGGGCGTCCCCTTTGCGCACGTCGCCGAAGATGCGCGGCGTCAGCTTCAGGTAGATGTTTTCCAGCGGCGCCAGGTCGAACAGGCTCTGCGCCTTCGCGTAGGGCGCGCCATCGGCCACTTCCGGGCGGCCCAGGTGGTCCAGGATGATCGCCACGTTCGGGAAGCGTTTTGCCAGCGCGGTCACCTGCGGCAGGCCCACCGGCCCGGTCTGGATGCACATCGGCAGGCCCAGTTCGGCGCACAGCTCCCACGCCGCGAACGAGCGCGGGTCATCGAGTTCGCTCGGGTCGAATTCCTTGGTGCTGCCGCCGGTGAACAGGCGCAGGCCGGCCAGGCCGCGTGCCTGCCATTCGCGGATACGCTGCGGCGCATCTTCCTGCAGCACGTCGACGGAACCGACGGCCACCAGCCGGCCGGCATATTTTGCGCAGCCGTCCACCACGTAGCTGTTGTCGAAGCCGTAGGTGGTCGACGAGTGCACCACGGCGGCCCTGGCCACGCCGGCTTCGTCCATCGCGGCGATCAGCGTCTCGACCGTGGTCGGGCGTTCCTGCGACCATTCCGAGCGCTTGCCGAACAGCGGTGCCGGCGGGTATGCCGCTTCGTCGTCGGAGATGATGTGCGGGTGAATATCGACGATCTGGTATGTCATGGCTGTTTTCCTGTTCTGTTCGGGTTGCATCACTTGCCGCGGGCTTTCAGGCGTGCA
>DASVVD010000296.1:0-10020 GCA_036386715.1 Pseudoduganella sp. | reverse complement strand
CGATTCCGGGTACGGGTTCAGGTTCGCCAGCTGTGCGATCAGGCCGGCGCGCTGGTCGCGCGTCTCGCCCATGCCCACGATGCCACCGCAGCAGACCTTCAGGCCGGCGCTGCGCACGTGGCCCAGCGTATCGAGGCGGTCCTGGTACTGGCGGGTGGAGATCACGTTGTCGTAGAACTCCGGTGCCGTGTCCAGGTTGGGGTTGTAGTAATCGAGGCCGGCGGCCTTCAGGCGCTCGGCCTGGTCCGCTTCCAGCATGCCCAGCGTGGCGCAGGTTTCCAGGCCCAGCGCCTTCACTTCGCGCACCATGGTTTCCACCTTTTCCATGTCGCGGTCCTTCGGGCTGCGCCATGCGGCACCCATGCAGAAGCGGGTGGCGCCGTTTTCCTTGGCCTGCCTTGCCGCTTCCAGCACGGTATCGGTATCGAGGATCTTCTTGGCTTCCACGCCGGTATCGTAGCGCGCGGCCTGCGGGCAGTAGCCGCAGTCCTCTTCGCAGCCACCGGTCTTGATCGACAGCAGGGTGGCCAGTTCCACGTCGCCATCCGGGAAGTTGGCGCGGTGCGCCTCCTGGGCGCGGAACATCAGGTCGTTGAACGGCAGCTCGAACAGGGCCAGCACATCCTCGCGCGGCCAGGTGGCCGCCTCGGGCAGCGTGATCGGCGCGGTCGGGCGGTGCAGGGCGACGGTTTTCGGTTCATGCAGGGACATCGTGTTTTCCTTAAAATTTATTTCGTGTTGCCTGTTGCGTGTGACGGGTAACGCGTTACGGGTTACGCGTTACCGCGGGCCGGCCAGTTGGGCAGGACCGTGAAATCCAGGTATTCGGCCGCGGCGGCGGCACTCGGCTCGGCCAGGCGCGGCACGCGGCCCAGCAGCGGGGCCGGAATGCGCTCGGCCAGTGCCGCGATGTTTTCGTCGGCGAAGGTCATCTCCGGTTCCAGCGCATTGGCCACCCAGCCCACCAGCTGCAACCCGCGGGCGGCGATCGCCTCTACGGTCAGCAGCGCATGGTTGATGCAGCCCAGGCGCATGCCCACCACCAGCACCACCGGCAGGGCCAGCTGCTGCGCCAGGTCGGCGGTGTCGTAGCTGTCGGTGAGCGGCACGCGGAAGCCGCCCACGCCTTCGACCACCGAGGCATCGCTGGCGGCGGCGATCTCCACGTAGGCTGCCAGGATCGGCACCGGGTCGATCACGATGCCTTCCAGCGCGGCCGCGATGTGCGGCGCGGCCGGTTCCTTCAGCAGGAACGGCGTGGTGATCGACTGCAGCAGGTGCACGTTGCCGGCCGCGGCCAGCTGGTCGCAATCGTCGTTGTGCAGCGTGCCGTCGCGCAGCACGGCACCGGCCGCCACCGGCTTCATGCCGCAGGCCTTGACGCCCTGGCGCACCAGCGCATGCAGCAGTGCGGACGAGATCAACGTCTTGCCGATCTCGGTATCCGTGCCGGTCACGAAGCAGGAGAAGCGGGGCGGCAGGCCCTTCGCGGCCAGCGCCGCCTGGGGGGCCGGCTCATCGGCGAACTCCGTGGCAACATCCTCGATCACGTCGGCGGCAACGTCGGCGCCAGTCTCCCTGACGGGAACGATCACCGGGTCTTCAAGTGCCATCGCGGTTCCTTTCCATGTAGGCATTGACTTCATTGATTGCGTCGACCAGCTGCGCCACGTCCGCCCCGGCATGGCCGGCCGACAGCGTGACGCGCAGCCGCGCCGAATTGGCCGGCACCGTGGGCGGGCGGATCCCGCCGACCCAGATGCCGCGTTCGTACAGTGCCGCCGCGGCTTCCATCGTCGCGTCGTTGGCGCCGATGACCACCGGCTGGATCGCGGTCTGCGATGGCAGCGCTTTCCAGCCCGTCAACCGCAGGCCAGCATGCCATTGTGCCACCAAACCGGCCAGGTGCGACCGGCGCTCCCGGCCCTCGCTGCCGGCAATGATGTCCAGGCTGGCCAGCAGCGCGTGCGCCAGCGCCGGCGGTGCGGCCGTGGTGAAGATATAGGGGCGGGCACGCTGGACCAGCGTTTCGATCACGCTGGCGTGGCCGGCAACGAAGGCGCCACCCACGCCGGCGGCCTTGCCCAGCGTGCCCACGTAGACGAGGTAAGGCGAGCGCAGGTCGAAATGCTCGAGGGCGCCGCGGCCGTGTTCGCCCAGCGTGCCGAAGCCGTGCGCATCGTCGACGACGAGCCAGGCGCCGTGCTTTTCGCACAGTGCCAGCAGCCCGGGCAGCGGCGCCAGGTTGCCGTCCATCGAAAACACGGAGTCGGTGACGACGATCTTGTTGCGGGCATGGCTGGTGCCCAGCAGTTCGTCGAGCGCCTCCACGTCGGCATGCGGGTACACTTTCAGCGTGGTGCGGGCCAGGCGGGCACCATCGATCAGCGAGGCGTGGTTCAGCGCTTCGCTGAAGATCTCGGTGTCCTTGTCGCCCACCGCCAGCGCGGTCAGTACGGCCAGGTTGGCCATGTAGCCGGTGCTGAAGTACAGCGCCCGCGCATCGACCAGGTGCGGGCCGACGAAGTCCGCCAGCCGTTCCTCCAGCATCGCGTGGGCACGGCTGTGGCCACTGATCAGGTGCGAGGCGCCGCTGCCGGCGCCATACAGCGCGGTGCCTTCGCGCAGCGCGGCGGTGATGGCGGGATGCGCGGCCAGGCCCAGGTAATCGTTGCTGCAGAAGGCCAGCAGTTCGCGGCCCTCGACCGTCACGCGCGGGCCGCATGGCGTCTCGACGGTGCGGCGCGTGCGGATCAGGTGCCTGTCGCGCAATGCCTGCAGGTTGGCATCGAGCCTGTTCAGCAGTTCCATCAGCCCTCCGCCAGGGTTTGTTCGAACACGGCCCGCGTGCGTGCGGCCAGGCCGTCGATTTCCTCGTCGTCCAGGATATACGGCGGCATCAGGTAGACGGTCGAGCCGATCGGCCGCAGCAGCAGTTCCTGCCGCGTGGCGTTGGCGAAGAAGCGGCGCGAGAATGCCTTGTCGGCGCCGACCGCGTCGAATGCCCAGATCATGCCGCGGTTGCGCAGGTTCGCCACCCGCGGGTGATCGGCCAGCGGTGCCAGCGCTGCGCTCATCTTCGCCGCGCGCGCGCGGTTCGCTTCCAGCACGTTGTCTTCCTCGAAGATATCGAGCGTGGCCAGCGCGGCGCGGCAGGCCAGCGGGTTGCCGGTATAGGAATGCGAGTGCAGGAAACCGCGCGTGATGTCGGTGCTGTAGAACGCCTGGTAGATCTCTTCCCTGGTCAGCACCAGCGACAGCGGCAGGTAGCCGCCGCTGATGCCTTTCGATAGCGTGACGAAGTCCGGCCAGATGCCGGCCTGCTCGCAGGCGAAGAAGGTGCCGGTGCGGCCGCAGCCGACGGCGATCTCGTCGAGGATCAGGTGCACGCCATGCCGGTCGCACAGTTCGCGCACCAGCTGCAGGTACAGCGGATCGTGCATTGCCATGCCGGCCGCGCATTGCACCAGGGGTTCGATGATGATCGCGGCGATGCTGCCGGCTTTCGCCTCGAACAGGCGCTGCACGTCGGCCGCGGCGCGCCGTGCCACGTCCTGGGCGGTTTCGCCATCGCGGGCCTGGCGTGCATCCGGCGACATCACGGTCTGCGTCGCGCGCAGCAGCGGGCCATAGGCATCCTTGAACAGCGCCACGTCGGTGACGGCCAGCGCGCCGATCGTCTCGCCATGGTAGCTGCCCTGCAGGCAGACGAACTCCTGCTTTTCGGACCGGCCAGCATTGCGCCACGCATGAAAGCTCATCTTCAGCGCGATCTCCACGGCCGAGGCTCCGTCCGACGCGTAGAACGCGTGGCCCAGCGTGCCGCCGGTCAGCGCGGACAGCCGCTCCGACAGCCGGATCACCGGCTCGTGCGTAAACCCGGCCAGCATGGCGTGTTCCAGCTTGTCCAGCTGGTCGCGCAGCGCCGCGTTGATGCGCGGGTTGGCGTGGCCGAACAGGTTGACCCACCACGAGCTGATCGCGTCGAGGTAACGGCGGCCGTCGTGGTCGTACAGCCAGGCACCGCGGCCGTGGCTGACCGGGATCAGCGGCACACTCTCGTGGTGCTGCATCTGGGTGCAGGGGTGCCACACGCTTTTCAGGCTGCGCGCCACCCAGTCGCTACCGTGGTCGCTGGCGCCGTTGCTGCTGTCGTTGCTGGTGCCGTTGCTGATGAGATTCGTCAAACTGATACTCCAAAATCAGGTGAGCCAGGAAGGCTTGCGCTTCTCGAGGAACGCGGCCACGCCTTCGCGCCCTTCGCCGGATGCGCGGATCTGCGCGATGCGGTGCGCGGTATCGGCCACCAGCGTATCGGTAATGGCCTCGCTGGCGATCTCGCGCACCAGCGCCTTGGCCTGCTGCACCGCGTTCGGGCTGTTGGCGGCCAGCGCGCCGGCGATCGCCTCGACCTGGCCATCGAGCGACGACCCGGTGGCCACGTCGTGCACCAGGCCAATGCGCAGCGCCTCCCTGGCATTGAAACGTTCGGCGGTGAGGAAGTAGCGCCGCGCGGCGTTCTCTCCCATCGCCTTGATGACATACGGCGAGATGGTGGCCGGGATCAGGCCCAGCTTCACCTCGCTGAGGCAGAAATGCGCATCCTCGGCGGCGATCGCGATGTCGCACGCGGCCACCAGGCCCACGCCGCCGCCGAAGCAGTCGCCATGCACCTTGGCCACCACCGGCTTCGGGCATGTGTAGATGGTGCGCAGCATGTTCGCCAGCTGGATCGCGTCGGCGCGGTTCTCGTCTTCCGAGTAGCCGGCCATCTTCTTCATCCAGTTCAGGTCCGCGCCGGCGCAGTATGCCGCGCCGTTCGATGCCAGCACGATGGCGCGGATGCCGTCGACCTGGCCCAGCGCCGTGAAGGCCGCCGTCAGCTCGGCGATCGCCTGTTCGTTGAACGCGTTGCGCACCTCCGGGCGGTTCAGCGTGATCGTGGCGATGGTGCCGGCCGTGTCGAGGGTAATGGTGTCGTAGTTCATGTTGTTCCTGGTTGCGCGCGGTTACATGCGGAAGACACCGAACTTCGTGTCCGGGATCGGCGCGTTCAGCGCCGCCGAGAGGCCCAGCCCGAGCACCATGCGGGTATCGGCCGGGTCGATGATGCCGTCGTCCCACAGCCGCGCACTGGCGTAGTACGGGTGGCCCTGGTGTTCATACTGCTCCTTGACGGGCTGCTTGAACGCGGCTTCCTCGTCGTGCGACCATTGGCCGCCTTTTCCCTCGATGCCGTCGCGCTTCACGGTCGCCAGCACGGAGGCGGCCTGCTCGCCGCCCATGACCGAGATGCGCGCGTTCGGCCACATCCACAGGAAGCGGGGAGAAAAGGCGCGGCCGCACATGCCGTAATTGCCGGCACCGAAACTGCCGCCGATGATGACGGTGAATTTCGGCACCGCGGCGGTGGCCACCGCGGTGACCATCTTGGCGCCGTTGCGGGCGATGCCCTCGTTTTCGTACTTGCGGCCCACCATGAAGCCGGTGATGTTTTGCAAAAAAACCAGCGGAATTTTCCTCTGGCAGCACAGCTCGATGAAGTGCGTGCCCTTCAGCGCCGATTCCGAGAACAGGATGCCGTTGTTGGCGATGATCCCCACCTGCATGCCGTGGATGTGGGCGAAGCCGCACACCAGCGTGGTGCCGTAACGGGCCTTGAATTCGTCGAACTCGCTGCCGTCGACGATGCGGGCGATCACTTCGCGGATATCGAACGGCTTGCGCGTGTCGACCGGGATCACGCCATGCAGTTCTTCCTGCGGGTACTTCGGTTCGACGACTTCGCGCACATGCGCCTGGGCCGGCGCCTTGCTGCGGTTCAGGTGCGAGACGATGTTGCGGGCCAGGGACAGCGCATGGGTATCGTCCTGCGCCAGGTGGTCGGCCACGCCGGACAGGCGCGTGTGCACGTCGCCGCCGCCCAGGTCCTCGGCTGTCACCACTTCGCCGGTGGCCGCCTTCACCAGTGGCGGGCCGCCGAGGAAGATCGTGCCCTGTTCCTTGACGATGATTGACTCGTCGCTCATCGCCGGCACATACGCGCCGCCGGCGGTGCAGGAACCCATCACCACGGCGATCTGCGGGATGCCCTGTGCCGACAGGTTGGCCTGGTTGTAGAAGATGCGGCCGAAGTGGTCGCGGTCCGGGAATACCTCGTCTTGGTTGGGCAGGTTGGCGCCGCCGGAATCGACGAGGTAGATGCACGGCAGCCTGTTCTGCTCCGCGATCTCCTGCGCGCGCAGGTGCTTCTTCACCGTGATCGGGTAATACGTGCCGCCCTTGACCGTGGCATCGTTGCAGACGATGACGCATTCCTGGCCCGACACGCGGCCGATGCCGGTAATGATGCCGGCCGAGGGCGCGGCATCGTCATACATCGCATGGGCCGCCAGTTGCGAGAATTCGAGGAACGGCGTGCCGGGATCGAGCAGCAGGCGCACGCGCTCGCGCGGCAGCAGCTTGCCGCGTGCGGTGTGCTTCGCGCTGGCCGCCGCGCCGCCGCCCTCGGCCACCCTGGCAACGCGGGCGCGCAGGTCGTCCACCAGCACGCCCATGGCGGCGGCATTGGCGCGAAAGTCTTCGCTGCGCGGATTGAGTTTGCTGTCGATGTGCGGCATGCGGTGTCCCCTTTATTCTTTGGTCGGAAAATCTCCGTCGACGTAGAACCAGCGCGGCGCGCCGCCCAGGGCCGGATCCGGCTCGCGCAGGAAGCGGCTGAGCTCGTGCAAGCGCTGCCCCTTGCCGTGCTGGCGGAAACGGGCCACGAATTCCACATAGTCCTGGCCCGGATGGTCTGCTTTACGTTGACGTAAACGTAAAGTCGATTTTACCTCAAGTCCCAGCCATTGCAACGGCTCATCCGGATCGATGATGCGTCCGGTGGGGCGGGTGCTGGGGTGCCACGTGGCCAGCAGATAGGGCTCGTTCTTCAGCGTGTAGGCCGTGTAGCGGGAGCGCATCAGCAGCTCGGCGGTGGCCGGCAGCGCGGTGCCGTCGATATACGGGCCGCAACAGGCCGCCAGCGACGGCCCGCCACCGCAAGGGCACCCGGCCGGGATCTTCGTCTTGGACATGGCAAGTCGGACAATGAAAAGGCGACATTATCCGACATATCGCCCCGTCGGCGCTCGCACCCCCGAAAAGTTGCCCAAAACCGGGGTCAGACCTCATTTTCTGGAAACATTGCTTGGGAGCAAAGGCAAAACCCGGGACAGACCCCTGTTTCCAGGAAATTTCCTGAAAAACAGGGTCTGTCCCGGGTTTTGAGGGTTGTTCAGCGCCGCCAGGCGAGGAAGTCGAGGGCGAACGGTGTTTGCCGGCCGGTCATCAGGTCGGCGAGGAGGGCGGCGGTGCCGCAGGCGAAGGTGAAGCCGAGCGGGCCGTGGCCCACGTTCAGCCACAGGTTGCCGTGCCGCGTGGGGCCCAGCAGCGGGGCGCTGTTCGGGGTGGCGGGGCGCAGGCCGGCCCATGGTTCGAGGCGGGCATAATCGGCGGCGGCCGGCATCGTCTCGCGCACCAGGCGCGCCAGGCCGGCCACGCGGCGTGCGTCCAGCGACGTGTCTTCGCCCGCCATGTCGACCATTGCGGCCACGCGCAGCTGGTTGCCGATACGGGCATACAGCGTCTTGCGTTCGAAGTCGGTCACGCTGATTTCCGGCGCGGTGTGTTCGGGGCCGATCGGTGCGCTTAGGCTGTAGCCTTTCAGCGGATACAGCGGCAGCCGCACGCCGGCGGTGGCGGCCAGCGTGCGGCTGCCGATGCCGGCCGCCAGCACGAAGTGTTCACCTGTCAGCCAGCCCTGGTCCGTTTCGACCGCCGCGACCTTGCCGTTCTCCGTGAACAGGCAGGTGGCATTGGCGTGGATCACGCCGTCGAAACGGGGGTGCTCATGCAGCCGCTGCGCCAGCGCCACGCAGAACGCATGGCAGTCCGCCACCGCTTCGCCGGCGTTGAAGATGCCGCCGGCAAGGCGTGGCGCCAGTGCCGCCAGCGCCGGTTCGAGGTGCGCCGTTTCCGCCCCGCCCAACACGCGGCGGCGGTTGTCAGGATCGGGCCTGGCGATGGCGGCGTCGAACACGGCCCTGGAACGGTAGACCACCAGCTTGCCGGCATCGCGCCAGCCGAATGCCGCCAGCGGCACCGCCGATTCCAGTTGTTCCATCATGCGCCGGCTGTGCTCTCCCAGTTCCAGCAGCTTGAGCGTGGTGCGCCGGTTGCTGGCGGCATTGCAGTTGGCCAGGAAGCGGGCGAGCCAGCGCCACTGCCGCAGGTCCGCTTCCGGCCTGAAGCGCAGCGGGCCGGCCTCCTGGAACATCCATTGCAATGCCTTCATCGGCACGCCGGCATCGGCCAGCGGCGCCACGTAGCGGTAGCTGAGCTGCCCGCCGTTGCGGTAGCTGGCGCCACTGCCGACTGCCGGGGCGCGCTCGAGCAGGGCCACGCGAAAACCTGCTTCGAGCAGCCACCAGGCCGTGGTGAGGCCGACGACGCCGCCGCCGATGACGACCACCTGGTGTGCCTTCGCCTGCATGCTGCCATTGCCTCCGGTCGGACCTGAGAAGGCAGCATACGCGCGCCGTGCGCCGTCCTGCCAATGAAAGCTGGTGCGGCGCCCATAACCCAGGGTGATGTCGCGACAAATGCCGGTCACAGGCAACTGCCGGCGCAGGCCGGATCGGCAATGCGGCGGTGGCACCGCGGCCACGGCCTTACTTTTTACCATGCCTTCGTCGTTATTCCTTCTTCATCGAGCGCACCAGCGCGATATTGGCTTTCTGCTCCCTGGTGAATGTGGCCAGCAACCCGGCCGCCCTGTTCCTGTCCATCGCCCGTTCCATCACCACGTAGAAGCCGGCGTGCAGCACGGCGAACGACGCGAGCGCATAGTCCGTGCTGGTCAGCCCGTGCTTTGCCAGCGCCGCCCTGGCCGGCGCGTCCGCCTCGATCGTGCGGATCAGGCCTTCCACGGTGGGAGTTTCCACGGCGTCGTCAGCGCCGTCGTGATCGTTGCCGCTGCCTTGCCTGTGGCCTGCCGCCACCAAGTCGATCTCGGCGGCTTTCATCCTGTCCAGCACGCCTTGCGTCAACAGGTATTGGTCGGCACTGGCGGCGGCGGATGCCGGCCCGGCACAGCAGATGCCCGCGGCAAGCAGCGCGGCGGCGAAAGCCTGGGTGAGTTTCATCGTGTTCCCCCGGATGGGCCGGCATGAGTGCACTGGCATGAGTGGACCAGCATGAGTGGACCAACATGAAGTGCCGTGCCGCAGGCCCGCACGTTTCAGCAGGACAGGACAGGACAAACAGCATCCATTCTCCATCGCCGTTAAACTGTGAGGTATAGGAGAATTGTCATGATTTTGCAGCAAGCCCAGGAACCCGCCATCCCCAAATCCGACGCAGCAAAGCGGGACTCTTCGCCGCTGTACATGCAGATCGCGCGCAAGCTGACCGACGACGTGCGCGCGGGCCGCTACCAGGTGGACCAGGCGTTGCCCTCGGAGCGCACGCTGTCCGAGCAGCTGAACGTCTCGCGCGTCACGGCGCGCAAGGCCATCGACCAGCTGGTGGAGCAGGGCCTGGTGGTGCGCAGGCGCGGCTCCGGCAACTATATCGCGCCGCGCATCGAGCAGCCGCTGTCGAACCTGTCGAGCTTTTCCGAGCAGCTGCAGCAACGCGGCTACAAGCCCGGCTCGCGCTGGCTGCGACGCGGCATCGTGATCGCCGGCGCGGACGAGCAGATGAGCCTCGGCCTGTCGCCGAACACCAGGGTGGCGCGGCTGGAGCGGCTGCGCTATGCGGACGACGTGGCGATGGCCTATGAAGTCAGCGTGCTGCCGGCCACCGTGGTGCCCGATCCGGATGCGATCGGCGACTCGCTGTACCAGTTCCTGGAACGGATCGGCAAGCCGCCGGTGCGCGCGCTGCAGCATATCCGCGCCATGAACGCCTCCGCCGAGCTGGCGCGGCAGCTCGACGTGGCGGAAGGCATGGCCGTGCTGTTCATTACCCGCATCGCCT
>DASVVD010000295.1:0-1887 GCA_036386715.1 Pseudoduganella sp. | reverse complement strand
CCTTGCGCAAGCCACCCAGCAAGGCTGCCAGCTTCGGCTTGGGTTTCGACGACGACGACGACGGGGTCGTGGTCGTGGTGGGCGTGGTGTGGCCCCGGGTCGGTTCATACGGCTTCAGGAACCACGGATCGACCTTGTCGCGGCGCGGGCCGGACGGGCGAGGGCCACGGTCGGAAACCGGGCCGCGGTCGGGACGGCCGCCATTGCCGGCGTAGCTGCTGCCAGTGCTGCCACCGGTGCCGCCACCGTTACCGGTATGGGCGCCGGCATGGGTGCCCGCCTGGCTGTGGCCGGCCGGGCTGCGCTCGCCTTCGGCGCGGTGCGGGGTGCGGCGCTCGCCATGGCGTTCCCCGGCGCTCCGGCCGGACGGGCTGAAGCCCGTCAGTTCGGCGCGCCTGATGGTCTGCTTGATCAGCTTTTCGATATCCACCAGCAGGCGCTCGTCCTTATCCGAGAAGATCGAGATCGCGTCGCCCGACGCGCCGGCACGGCCGGTGCGGCCGATCCGGTGCACGTAGTCTTCGGCGTTGTACGGCAGGTCGTAGTTGATCACGCACGGCAGGTCGGTGATGTCGAGGCCGCGGGCCGCCACGTCGGTGGCCACCAGCACATCGATTTCGCCGCGCTTGAACGCTTCCAGTGCCGCCATGCGCTCCTGCTGCGTCTTGTCGCCGTGGATCGCGGAGGCCTTCATGCCCTCCTGTTCCAGGCCGCGCGCCAGGCGCGACGCGCCGATCTTGGTGTTCGAGAACACGATCACCTGTTTCAGCTCGCGCTGGCGCAGGATGTGGGCGACGGCGTCGCGCTTGTTTTCTTCGCTGACCTTGTAGACCACCTGCGTGACCTTGTCGGCCGTGGCATTGCTGCGCGCGACTTCGATGGTCACGGGATCCTTCAGGAAGGTGCCCGCCAGCTTCTTGATCTCGGGCGAGAACGTGGCCGAGAACATCAGGTTCTGGCGCTGCTTCGGCAGCATGTTGATGATGCGCTGCAGGTCCGGCAGGAAGCCCATGTCGAGCATGCGGTCGGCTTCGTCCATCACCAGCATCTGCACCTGCGACAAGGAAATGTTCTTCTGTTCCACGTGGTCGAGCAGGCGGCCCGGCGTGGCGATCACGATCTCGACGCCGCCGCGCATGATCGCGGCCTGCGGCTTGATATCCACGCCGCCATACACCACGGTCGAGCGCAGCGGCGTGTGCTTGCAATAATTCGCCACGTTCTCGGCCACCTGTACCGCCAGCTCGCGGGTCGGCGCCAGGATCAGCGCGCGCACCGGGTGGCGCGCCGGGCTCATGCTGGCGCTCGCGTGCGCCAGCAGCAGCTGGATGATCGGCAGCGAGAAGCCGGCGGTTTTACCGGTACCGGTCTGGGCCGCGCCCATCACGTCGCGCCCCTGCAACACCACGGGAATCGCCTGCGCCTGGATCGGCGTGGGGTGCACATAACCCTGGTCCGTCAGGGCGCGCAAGATGTCGGAAGAGAGGCCGAAGTCGGCAAAACGCACCTGGGCAGGCGCCTCGGGCTGGGCGGTTGTTTCGATGTCAGACATAGATGATTGGTCGTGCGACCATGCTTTCCGAGAAAAAAACTGCAACGTTGACCGGGACGGCCAACCATGCCGGGGCTGGAACGCCAACCCCGCTGAGGCCGAACGGCCAACCCCGAATCATACCCGTTTCGGGCCAGACACGCACAGATAGCCAAACGGGAGCCGCCTTTATGGCATAAAAGTAGGCGCTGTTTGCGTAAAGTATGTGAACTTCCACGGCACAACACTGTCTGACTTCCTGTTGAGATACTTCATGAATATCAGGAGGCCAGCATGGGCACAGCGGATTTCCAAGTGTTGTTCAAGGCGCTGGCAGAGCTCCAGCTTTCAGTCGA
>DASVVD010000294.1:0-1756 GCA_036386715.1 Pseudoduganella sp. | reverse complement strand
TCGCACCCGCGCCGTCCGCCTCGATGACCGCGCCCGGTGGCAACGGCCCGGCCTCCTCCACCCGCAGCCAGTCCGTGGCCGGTGCTCCCGCGAGGTCGGTGGCCAGCCCGGGATAATTCGAGGCGATGGCCGTGACCTTGCGCGGGCCGCGCCAGCCTACCGTAAAACCAAGCCTGCCTTGCGGCGCCTGCAGGCGCATGACGATCACCTGGTCAGGCGCCGAAATGAAGCTTTCACGCGCGTGCGCGCCGTGCGCGGTGCGAAAGCGGGTGGCGGTCACGGCACTGGCCAGGTCGAGCGAGCGCTCGTAGCCGGCCGGCACACCGGCACCCTGCATCGTCAGCAACACATCGCCCAGCGTGCCGTAGGACATCTGCCGGATCGGCTTGCCCATCATGCCGGCGGCCACCGCCTCGGTGGCTTGCGCATACTCGCCTTGTGCGAGCAGCTGCCGCACCTTCGGCAAGGCCGCCAGCGCATCGGGATTGTCCGGCGTGTAGGGCGCACCGGCCCACAGCGTGTCTTCGTTGAGCTGCAGGCGTTCCTGCGCCACGCCGCCGAACACCATCGCACCCAGCCGGCCGTTCCCCAGTGGCAGGGCCTCTTCCCAGCGCGCCGCGCTCTGGCGGTACCACAGGACATTGTCGCGCGCCTTGCTATCGGCATCGGCGCGGGCATCTTCCGCCCTGGCCCAGCCCATGGCCGGCGCGGCGGCCAGTGCGCCCATTCCCAGCATCAGGCTGCGGCGTGTGCGGTCGGGTGCGGTGTGCTTCTTCATCATTGTCTCCGAGGTCGTTTTTTTAAGTATGCTGCGCGGGCATGCCGCTTGCGGGCGCGGCAACGGCAGCGTTGTCGCGGCCAATTGTATTGAAATATATAAAAAACATCAAAGACATTCTGCCGTTCGATTCTCCGCAGTCCTTGCCGCCCGACTGCACGGCGAGAACTTGTTCTAACACTCAACGACTTGAGCAGGGCGCGCGCTGACGCGATGCTAAGCTCATGCATGCCTGGGGCATGCCGCAGGCCACATATTGCCGGCAGCAGCACGCGCTGCTGCCCTACAAGGAACCCCATGATCCGCAGAGACTTCATTGCCGGCGCGCTGGCCGCCATCGCCACGGCACCCGCCTTTGCCGCGCCGCAGCCGGGCGCGCGCCGGCCCAATATCGTGTTCATCCTGGCCGACGACATGGGCTACGGTGACCTGGCCGCCTACGGCTCGCGCCGCATCGCCACGCCCAATATCGACCGGCTGGCCAGCGGCGGCATGCGCTTTACCCACGCTTATGCCGGCGCGCCGGTGTGCGGCCCATCGCGCTGCGCGCTGATGACCGGCCAGCATACCGGCCATTGCCGCATCCGCGACAACACGGCACTGGCCGGCGGCAAGCTGGGCACCAAGGGCAAGGGCAAGCAGTTGTGGCGCCGCCCCAACCTGCTGCCGGAGGACCGCACCGTGGCGCAGTACCTGCAGGCGGCAGGCTACCGCACGGGTTTGATGGGCAAGTGGCACCTCGACGGCTTCGACGCCAGCGCCACGCCACCCCGCTTCGGCTTCGACGAGTTCAAGGGCTGGCTCACGCCGCTGGAAACCACCCAGGGCTACTGGCCGGCGCAGCGCATGCATAACGACACGCTGGTCGATATCCCCGAGAACGCCAACGGCCGGCATGGCCGCTACGATACCGCCATGATCACGGCGGACTCGATCGACTTCATCGAGCGTCACAAGGCGCAGTCCTTCTTCCTGTAC
>DASVVD010000293.1:0-6227 GCA_036386715.1 Pseudoduganella sp. | reverse complement strand
CGCCCGACGGCATCGGTGTAGCGCGGGTCATACCCTTTCTGGAACAGCGTGCCCTGGTTCGAGAACGGCGGTTCCTTGTCGAGCAGGTTCTTGATGCCGGCGGTCAGCGAGATGTTCGGGAAGCCGGTATAGGTGCCCGACAGGTTCACCAGCGAGTATGACGGCACCTGGTTGAAGTACTGCGGTTCGACCAGGTTCTGGTCGGCGTAGCCCGTCTTGAAGTTGTGGGCCACGGTGGCGCTCCACGGGCCCGAGCGCCAGGTCAGCGCGGCGTTGTGGCGCCAGCGGAACACCACGAAATTGTCGGCATAGCGGCCCACGTTCTGCACGAAGTCGCCTTCGCGCTCGTTCTGGTATTCGTAGCTGTGCACCCACGTGCCGTCCAGCGTGAACGACAGCGCGCCCCAGGTCTGGTTCGGCGTGCGGGCCGTCAGGCTGACGTCGATGCCGTCGGTCTTGACCTTGCCGAGGTTCTCGTTCAGGTCCAGGATCGCGTTCGGCGAACCGTCCGGGAAGCGCAGGAAGCGCTCGCGGTACCTGGCATAGTCGCCGAAGATGCTCTGCTCGGGCAGCGCGCCGATCTTGTCGCGCAGGCGGATGTCCCAGTAGTCCAGCGTCAGCGTGAGCGCCGGCGTCGGTTCGATCACGGCGCCGATCGAATAGGTGCGCGATTTTTCCGGTTTCAGGTTCTGGTTGCCGCCCTGCAGCTTGAACTGCTGCAGGTCGCAGTCGCGCAGAGGATTGGCGCCCGGCTGGGGCACGCCGCCCGGGCACAGCAGCGGGTCATCGTAGGTATTGCTGGTGTCGTTGCGCGACAGCGGCGCGTTTTTCTCGAACAGCGTGGGCGCCCTGAAACCGGTGCTGGCCGAGCCGCGCAGCACCAATGCCGGGCTGGGCTGGAAGCGCAGCGAAGCCTTCGGATTCCATGTGCTGCCGGCATCGCTGTAATGGTCGTAGCGCCCCGCCAGCGACGCTTCCACGTTCTTCATGAATGGCGCGCTGAGTTCGCCGAACACGGCGTGCACGGTGCGGCTGCCATCCTTCGACAGCGAGCCGGACAGCCCGGAGCTCGACGCCTGGCCGGCGATGTCGCGGTTCACGTTGAAGTCGGCCTTCTCGTGCCGCAGCTCGGTGCCGAGCGCCACGGCGAACTTGCCGCCGGCCATGTCGAACAGCTCGCGGCTGGCCTTCAGGTCGAACGACGTCTGCTGGTTGCTGGCATCCTGCACGCGGCCGCGCAGCGCGGTGCTGGCGAGATAGCTGCGGCCCGCTTCGTTCTGCAGCCCGAACGGGTTCAGGATGCCGTTGAAGACGCCGGCCGCGAACGTGGCGTCGGTCACGTAGCCGCCGGTGAATTCTTCCTCGGAGCGGCTGACGGCAAAGCTCAGGCCACCCTGGTAATCCCAGCCGGCCACGATGCCTTCGAGCGCGCCGGTCAGCCGCGTGCCCGAGCCCTTCGAATTGATCTGGCGCTGGCCGGCCTCGGTGGGCCGCCAGTTGACCGACAGGGGTTCGCCGGACAGGCCCGCCTGCGCCGGCACGCCGCCCGAATTGCCCGGGTAATACGGGCTCGACGTCGGCAGGAGCAGGCCGGTCTGCGGCGGCGGCGCCGTGCGCGCCACCACGTGGTTCACCGCATACAGCAGTTCCACCGAAGCGGTATGGTCGGCGCCCACCTTCATGCTGGCCTTGCCGTACGCGGTCACGTTTTCCTGCTCGGGCGTGTTGTCGACCTGGCGCGTGTAATCCTGCCGGCAGGTGCCGTTGGTGGGGTGCGGCACCGACAATGGCGCATCGCAGCCGGTAGGGTTGCCCGGGTTGCCCTGCGCCTCGGTCACCGGGTCGAAGTAATTGCCGGGGAAGGTGGTGCCCGAGGTGACGCTCAGCCCGCGCGACGGCAGCACGCCGGTGGCGGAGAAGGGCCGCTGCTGCGACGTCAGCACATCCTGCTTGTGCCAGTCCAGCACGCCCAGCACGGCCCAGCGGTCGCGGTCCAGGTCGCCGCCGCCGGCCGTCAGGTTGGCACGCCGCTCGCGGCCGCCGGTCTCTTCGGGCAGGGTGGTTTCCAGGGCGATCGTGGCGCGGTCCACGCTGCGCTTGGTGATGAAGTTGATCACGCCGCCGATCGCATCGGTGCCGTAGATCGCCGAGGCGCCGTCGCGCAGAACTTCCACGCGTTCCAGCGCCGCCAGCGGGATCAGGTTCAGGTCGACGCTGGCGCCATCGTAAGGGTGGGTGGCCAGCCGGCGGCCGTTCAGCAGCACCAGCGTCTTGTCGCCGCCCAGCCCGCGCAGGTCCGCCGTGGCCTGGCCGCCGGTCGGCAGGCCGCTGGCGTTGCCGCCCACCGCATTGGCCGCGCCGAAGCTGGTCTGGTTCGACGGGATCCGGTCGAGTACTTCCTGCGCGGTCGTCAGGCCCTGCTTGACGAATTCCTCGGCGCGGAACACGGTCAGCGGCGTGGCCGTTTCGGACTGGATGCGCTTGATCGACGAGCCGGTGATTTCAACGCGGGCCATCTGGCCTTCGCCGGCCTGCTGGGCGTGGGCGGGAAGCGCGGCAAGTGCGAGGGGCAGGGCAGCAAGTGCGAAGGGCAGGGCGGCAAGGCCGCGGGACAACGGGCGGAGCGGGTGGAAGGGCGCGGTTGGGCGGGGGGTAGACATGAACGGAGATTCTCCTCAAGTAGTCGCACGGGAACTGCTCAGAAGTAGCCGATGTTTTCACTTATACACATCAGCTCGCAATGACACTTTGACACGGTATTGATCAGCCACAAATCAGAGATAAAAAAAATGGGCCCGAAGGCCCATTTTTGTTGTAACGATGACAGCTTTGGCAGCTTAGAACGTGTAGCGCACGCCCACCTGGAAGTAACGGCCCAGTGCGCCGCTGTAGTCCAGCGGGTTGTAGCCGGCGGCGCCGTAGGTCAGCGGATCCAGTGGCGGTTCCTTGTCGAACACGTTCTGGATCGTGGCGAACAGCTCGGCCTTGCTGGTGAAGCGGTACCGTGCGGTCAGGTCCAGCGTCGTGAACGAACTGATCTTGCAACCGTTCGGTGCGTCCTCGCCATTGGCGAAGGTGAAGGCGCATTCACCCGCATCCTTGTACTCCGTGTTGTCGAACTTGCCGCGGTAGTTGACCACGCCGTTGACGCGCAGCGGGCCACGCTCCCAGCCCAGGCCCAGGTTGACGCGGTTATCCGGGGTACCCATGCAGTTCGTCGCGTCGCAGTTGCCGTGCGTGCCGGCAAAGTCCTTGACCGTGCCATCCTGCTCGGTGCGCTCGAACTTGAACATGTGCGTCCACGTGACATTGGCCGTCAGCGTACCCGCATCGCCCATCGTGTACGAGGTACGCGCGTCCAGGTCGACACCGTTGACCTTCGTCGAGGCGGAGTTCACGTAGTTGGCCAGCACGGCAACGATCTGGCCAGGGTCGCCGGCAACTTGCGCAGTGGATGGGTCGCGTGCCAGATGGCCTGCGGCGATTGCAGCCGTGGTTTGCTCCTGGTTGATCTCGTTCTTGCGCTCGATCTGCCATGCATCCAGCGAAATGCTGGTGCGTGGCAGCGGATCCCACACCGCACCCAGCGAGAAGCTCTTCGATTTTTCAGGCGACAGATCCGGATTTGGCGAGGTGATCACAGCCACGTTCTGTGCCGAGCAGGCACTTACCACGCCAAGGGCGCAGCGTGACGGGTCGCGGGCGGTGGTGAACGCCGCCAGGCCGCCGCGGCCGTTCTCGGCGGCGCTCGGTGCGCGGAAACCGCGGGCGAACGTGCCGCGCAGTGCGAAGTTGCTCACCGGCGTCCACTTGAAGCCTGCTTTCGGCGTGTAGGAATTGCCCACGTCGTTGAAGTGGTCATAACGCAGCGCGGCCGACAGCTCAACCGTGGAGTGCACTGGTGCCAGGAACTCGGCATACAGCGCAGCCGAGTTGCGCTGTCCTTCATAGGCCGAGTAACCCAGGCCGATGATGTTGCCGCGCTCGGTGCCGGTGTTCGGCTGCAGTTCGGTTTCGTCGTGGCGGAACTCGGCACCCATTGCAACGCCCATCGCGCCGCCCGGCAGCTGGCCGAATTCACGCGATGCCTTGACGTCGGCAACCGCGATGCTGGTGGTGGCGTCGTTCGAAATCGTCGGCGACAGTGCGTCGTAGATCGCTTGCGAATTCAGGCCCGAGTTCTCGCCGATGCGCCAGTAGCTGCCTGCCGGCAGGGCGGCATAGGCGGCACTGCCGTTACGGGCGGCCAGCACGTTCGCTGCACTAGGATCGAGCAATGCAAACGCCACGTCGCGCTGCAGGTAGCCGTTCTGGTTCCGATGGGTCTTGCTTTGCGAGTACAGCAAGGCGCTGTCGATGTCCCAGCCTGCCGCCGTACCGCGGATGCCGGCCACGGCGCGCGTGAAGTTCGTCTCGATCGCGCTGGTGCGTGGGCCCACGTCCCACGCAATGTAGCGCAGGCGTGCGGGGCTGCCGAAGTACGGATTGTCCGGGTGCGCGGCGCCCAGTTGCACGCCGAGATTGCTGACCGGGCCGCCAGGATAGCCGACGCTGCCACTAATGCCGGATGGGGTGGACCACGACTCCGTATCGCTATGGTAACCGTTCAGCTCGACGTAGGCTTGCCAGTCGTTGTTGAGCTGGAAAGTGGCGCGGCCGAACAGGTTCAGCGTTTCCTGGCGCGGCTGGATCTGGTTGTACTGCTGGGTTGCATCGGTCAGGCAGCCTCCGCCTGGATCACCTTGCGGGTGGTTCGTGAAGTTCGAGCAGGCGGCACCCGGGAAGGTGCGCGTGAAGCCCGTCCCTGTACCCATGTTGCCACGGCTGAAGTATTCGTTGGTCAACGGGTTGCGCACGTTGCCGGCTACCGAGCTACCAGCACTGTTGACATCGAGAATCGCGCCCGTGCCGCCCAGGCCTTCCTGCGCCGAGAAGCCGAAGTCGCGCAGGTCGCCACGACCCACGGCGCCACGGTCGGCGCGGTCGCGGTTCCACACTTCGCGCTTCTTGCCGTATTCGGCCGAGAACAGGAAGTTGTACTTGTCCGTTTCCAGGTCGCCCACGCCGTGCGTGACCGCCAGGCGGGTATCGCCGCCGTCGCTTTCGTTCGACAGGCCCTGGGACAAGCGCACGGTGGTGCCCACGTAGTCCTTGCGCAGGATGACGTTGACCACGCCGGCGATGGCGTCGGAACCGTAGATTGCCGAGGCACCGTCCTTCAGGATCTCGACACGTTCCACCGCTTCGGCAGGAATGATGTTCAGGTCGGCGAACACTTTCTGGCCATCGTCGGCCAGGCCGTACGGCGCGATGCGGCGGCCGTTCAGCAGTACCAGCGTCGAGGCGGCGCCCAGGCCGCGCAGCGAGATGCCGGAAGCGCCGGCTGCAAAGCCGCTACCGAATGTGGTCGGTACCGAACCCTGGTTGTCGACCGCCAGGGTCTGCAGCAGCTCGGCCACCGTGGTCTTGCCGGATTTTTCAATATCGGCACGGTTGACGGTCTGCACCGCGGATGCCGTTTCGGCCTGGGCACGGCGGATGTTCGAACCGGTGATCTCCACGCGCTGGATCGGCTGGGCCGTAGCGGCGGCGGGAGCAGCGTTGGTAACTGTTTGCGCGTGCGCGGTCATGACCGTCAGCAGCAGTGGCGCCGCGATCGGGAAGGCCCGTCGCAGCATGCCCGTCATTGGGCGAATCTTTATAGGTTTCATCGTGATACTCCGGAAAAGTTGTCCAATGTTTTTTCGTGAGAGGAGAAAGTTATATAGGAGTTAAGGATTTTGTGGAACTGGAATGTCTCATGTGCGCAACGTCACATATTGAAAGTCACACTGTATTGATGTGTAAATACTATCTTTTTGTTAATTTTTAATTCCCTAAAGAATCAAATTAGTCTTTGATGGAATTTCCGAAGGAGGCCCTACTTCGGTGGAGATAGATAGGAAAAAGAAGATCTTGCTGAAAGTTGCCGCATCGAGCCGAGGCGCAGCGTGGCCGGGCCGAACCGGTATTCCGTGAAGAGGAGTCCCTCTAATCTGGCAGGGCCAAGAATTTTTATCGAAGTGGATGTTTTGCCGTAAGAAGGATGAGCCAACCCGTCGATGGAGTCGGAAAAATCTGAGGAAACCTTAATTTAAGCTTAAATATAGATTTTTCGTGGCATTATCAAGAAAAACGTGGCACATAACTTTTACTTAAAAGTAAACAAAGTTACCTGTTATAAAAGG
>DASVVD010000292.1:0-7538 GCA_036386715.1 Pseudoduganella sp. | reverse complement strand
CCCGGCTGCCGTCCGGGTGCACGGCCACGCCATTGGCGCGCAGGCCCGCCGCGATACGGGCGACGATGGCGTGGCTGGCCGTGTCGATGACGAACACTTCGTTGGCATTCTCGGCGGCCACGTAGGCGCGGCTGCCGTCCGGCAGGAAGCCGATGCCGCGCGGCCGGGCGCCGACCTTCACCTGGGCCACCTGCTTGCGGGCCGCCACGTCGACGATGTCCACCGCCTCGCCATTCTCGGCGCTGACGAACAGCTGTTTGCCGTCGGGGCTGAAGACGGCGTGTTCGGGGTTCTCGCCGCGCACCGGAATGGCGAACGCGCGCTGGTTGGTGCGCGTGTCGGTGACGACGATCTCGTGCTTTTCCTCGACAGCGGCCACCACCCAGCGGCCATCCGGCGACAGCGCCACGCCTTCGGGCGATTCGCCCAGCGCCACCGTGCCTTCCGGCGCGCGGCGTTCCAGGCTGACGATCTGCAGCCGGTTGTTGGGCTGGTCGCTGACATACAGCCAGCGGGCATCGCGGCTGACGGCGAGGCCGCGCGGCTTGCTGCCGGCAGGGATCTCGGCCACCACCTGGTCGGTAGCCGTGTCGATCACGGACACCGTGCCGGAACCCTCGTTGGGCACATAGGCGAACGGTGCGGCATGCAGCGCGGTCATGGCGCTGCACAGGGCGGTGCTGGCAAGCAGGCGGCGAAGCGGCAACATCGGAAGCTTCCTTTCAGGGCAGGGACGGATAACCCGGGTAGCGCTCCCACCCGGGCCGGCGTGACCGGTCAGCAAGGCAGTGGCTTGCCGGGATGGTGGATATGCAGGCGCTGTACCTTGCGGTACAGCGTGTTGCGGCTGATGTTGAGCTGGCGTGCCACCGTCGAGATATTCCAGCTGTGGCGCTGCAGTTCGCGCAGCAGCGCGTCGCGTTCGGCGTTTTCCAGCGGATTCAGGTCGTCGTCCTGCACGGCGGGCACCGCCTCGTCGTCTTCGCGCGCGGGGCTGTCGAACGCCACGCTGCCGATGCCGTATTCGGGCGGCAGGTCATGCACGGTCAGGTGATCTGATTCGCGCAGCGCGATCATTGCGCGCAGCAGGTGCCGCAACTGGCGCAGGTTGCCCGGCCAGCGCTGCCGTTCCAGCACCGCCAGCAGCGTTTCGTCGAGCGACAGCGGCGCGCCATCGTCGCTTTCCTCGGCCACGATATGGCGGACCAGCGCACGCACATCGGTGCGTTCGCGCAGCGGCGGCAGCCGCAGCGTGATGCCTTGCAGGCGGTAGTACAGGTCTTCGCGGAAGGTGCCCTCGGCGATCTTCTGCTGCAGGTCGCAGTGCGTGGCGCTGGCCAGGTGAATGTCCAGCGGCACGGGCGTGCCGCCGCCGAGCGCGACGATGGTGCGCTCTTCCAGCACCCGCAACAGCCGCGCCTGCAGCGGGTAGGGCATGTCGCCGATCTCGTCGAGGAACAGCGTGCCGCCGTTGGCCTGGTACAGCTTGCCCTGCTGGCCTTCCTTGCTGGCCCCCGTGAAGGCGCCGGCCCGATAGCCGAACAGTTCGCTTTCGATCAGCGTTTCGGGGATCGCCGCGCAGTTGATCGCCACGAACGGCTTGCTGGCGCGGCTGCCCGAATCGTGCAGCGCCCGCGCGAAAACCTCCTTGCCGGTACCGGTTTCGCCCAGCAGCATGATCGCGACATTGCGTTCCCGCACGCGGCTGGCGATGCTGACGTTGCGGGCCATCGCCGGGTCGCCGAAGTGCACGGTGTCCAGCAGGGAGCTTCCCGGCTGGCTGCCCGCTGGCGCGCCGGCTTGTGCCGCCAACTGCGCAGCCCGCGAGGCAGTGGCATCCCTCGTGGCATCCCTCGTGCCATCCCTCGCTGCATCCCTGGCCGACGCTGCCGAGCTGCGCACCGGCGGCAGCATCACGCCGAAGAAGCGCGCGCCGTTGCGCATGCCGAAGATCGGCACCGCATGGTAGGCCTTGCGCACGGTGCTGTCCACCAGGCCCGGGAAGGAACTGTTGAACAGCTCGGTGATGTCGCGGCCGACGATGTCCGCCGGTTTCGCGAAGCCCAGCTGGAACAGCGCGCAGCGGGTGGCGGCCAGCACCTTGCCGGCGGGGTCGAGGGCGATCGCGCCTTCGCTCAGCGTGCCGATGAACTCGGGCCGGTTGTGGAAGCGCAGGATGTAGTCGTGGCGGAAGCGGTCGAGGAACACGCGGTTCTCGATCATCTGCACGGACATCGTGACAAGGGCCAGCGTGTGCTGCTGCGCCAGCCGCGATTCGCCGGAGGCATCGAGCGCCGCGACGATGTCGCCGGCATGGTCGAAGATCGGCGCGCCAGCACAGCTGAGCCCGATATGGCGGGACAGGTAGTGCTCGTCCTGGTGCACGCTGACGGGCCGCCGCTCGACCAGGCAGGTGCCCATGCCGTTGGTGCCTTGCGCCTGCTCGCTCCACACCGCTCCGGGCATCAGCCCGGAACGCGACGCCGCATGGGTGAAGCCGGGATCGCCGAAGTAATTGAGCAGCACGCCATCGGTATCCGTCAGCACGATCGCATAGCCGGACCCGGCCAGCTGCTGGTACAGGTTGGCCATCTCGACCTTGGCCACGGCCTGCACACCCGCCAGGCGCTGGCGGCGCTCGGCCAGTTCCGCGGCATCGACGACCTCCGGCTCCTCGCGCTTGCCGGGATCGAGCCGGTAGTCGTGCAGGCAGCGAATCCATGAACGGGTGATCGGGTTGCCGGCATCCGCGGCATCAAGGCCGCTGCGGCCCTGGACGATCGAACGCACCCGCCTGACATGGTCAACGGCACAATCGGACATTCTGTCTCCTCCGTCGCTGGCGGTGCCGGGAACGGCGTTCCTGCCGCGGCTGTTGTGGAAAGCGCTGGCGCGTTGTTCAGCGTTGTTCAGCGTTGTTCAGGATAGTACGCTGAGCCGCAAAATTAATATAGATATTACAAATTTTTTGCGGCCTGGTTGCCACGGAAGCGGCACAGCGGCGCGGCGCTGCTGTCCTGAAAGTTGAACAGTCGCCGGCCGGCCTCGCGGCCCGCTGCCACACATCCCGCGGCGCCATGCGTGTATCGACCCTGGCACGTTCCATGCAGCAGCTACCGGGCGCAATGCTCGTCCATCGCGGGCCGGGGCACAACCCGCGGCCACAATTACTAGGAGACTCACATGTTCCTGCTGAACAGCATCACCTGCCGTCCCTGCCTCCCACGCTGGTGGCCATGCCTGGCGCTGGCCGCCCTGCACGCCGGCGCCTTTGCCGATTCCGATGTCCACAAGCTGACGCAGGACCCCAAGAACTGGGCGATGCAGGCCGGCGACCTGTCGAACCAGCGCTACAGCGAACTGAAACAGATCAACAGCGCCAATGCCGGCCAGCTGACGGTGGCCTGGACGTTTTCCACCGGCGTGCTGCGTGGCCACGAGGGCGGCCCGCTCGTCATCGGCGACACGATGTACATCCACAGCCCGTTCCCGAACAAGGTCTATGCGCTGTCGCTGGAAGACCAGAGCATCAAGTGGAAATACGAGCCGAAGCAGGATCCGGCGGTGATCCCGGTGATGTGCTGCGACGTCGTCAATCGCGGCGTGGCGTATGCGAACGGCAAGATCTTCCTGCAGCAGGCCGACACCACGCTGGTGGCGCTCGATGCGAAGACCGGCGCGGAAATCTGGAAGGTCAAGACCGGCGACCCGAAGAAGGGCGAAACCACGACCAACACGCCGCACGTGTTCAAGGACAAGGTGCTGACCGGTGTCAGCGGCGGCGAATTCGGCGTGCGCGGCCGCATCACCGCCTACGACATCAATACCGGCAAGGAGGTCTGGAAGGCGTTCAGTACCGGCCCGGACAAGGACATGCTGATCGACCCGGTCAAGACCATGTCGTGGACCGACGGCACGATGAAGCCGGTCGGCAAGGATTCCTCGCTCAGGACCTGGCAGGGCGACCAGTGGAAGCTGGGCGGCGGCACCACGTGGGGCTGGTACAGCTATGATCCCGCGCTGAACCTGGTGTATTACGGCACGGGCAACCCCAGCACGTGGAACCCGCGCCAGCGCCCCGGGGACAACAAGTGGTCGATGACGATCTTCGCACGCGACCTCGATACCGGCGTGGCCAAGTGGGCCTACCAGATGACGCCGCACGACGAGTGGGACTACGACGGCGTCAACGAAATGATCCTGGCCGACGTGAAGGTAAAAGGCAAGGCGCGCAAGGCGCTCGTGCACATGGACCGCAACGGCTTCGGCTACACGATGGACCGGGTCACGGGGGAACTGCTGGTGGCCGAGAAATTCGACCCCGCCGTCAACTGGGCCACGCACGTGGACATGAAGACCGGCCGCCCGCAGGTGGTGGCCAAGTACAGCACGGACAAGAACGGCGAGGAGGTCAACTCGAAGGGCGTCTGCCCGGCCGCGCTGGGCTCGAAGGACCAGCAGCCCGCGACCTATTCGCGCAAGACGGGACTGTTCTATGTGCCGACCAACCACGTGTGCATGGACTATGAACCGTTCAAGGTCGAGTACACGGCGGGCCAGCCGTATGTGGGCGCGACGCTGGAAATGTACCCGGCGCCGGACAGCCATGGCGGCCTCGGCAACTTCATCGCCTGGGATGCCGGCACCGGCAAGATCGTCTGGTCGAAACCGGAGAAATTCTCCGTGTGGAGCGGCGCGCTGTCCACAGCCGGCGACGTGGTGTTCTACGGCACGCTGGAGGGCTACCTGAAGGCGGTCGACCACAACGGCAAGGAACTGTGGAAATTCAAGACCCCGTCCGGCATCATCGGCAACATCAACACCTGGGAGTACAAGGGCCGGCAATACGTTGGCGTGCTGTCCGGCATCGGTGGCTGGGCCGGGATCGGCCTTGCCGCCGGCCTGACGAAGAGCACCGACGGCCTGGGTGCCGCCGGCGGCTACAAGGACCTGGCGAAATACACCGAGCTGGGCGGCGTACTGACGGTGTTCGCGCTGCCGGAAAGCGTGGCCCCGGCCGGCGAGCGGACGGCTTTGCAAGACAAGTAGGCGTCGCCACTGGTCCCACGTTGCTAGGGCCATGCTGCCCCGTTGCCTCCATGGCGACGGGGCGGCATGTTCGCTTTTGCCTGGCGATGCGCAGCTCGCCCAAGTTGCCATGCAAGCCGTGCCGGCCTGGCGTCAAGGCGCCGACAGCGCCTTGAAAATTCTTTTGCATCGCCTTGCATATCGGTTAATATGCGCGCTTGGGTGCGCTCCTTCCTCTCGGGAGGCGCGTTAAACGGGAAACCGGTGAAGCCGCCACGCGCGGCCATTCCGGTGCAGCCCCCGCTGCTGTAAGCCTGACGGACTCCGCCAACAAGCCACTGCGAGAAATCGCGGGAAGGCGCGGATGAAGAATGACGGCGAGCCAGAATACCGGCCCATGCAAGTCAGCACCATTCCCCGGGGTGACGGGAAGCCGCTGTCGAAGCGGCCCGCCGTCCGTGGCCCGTCTCGACCGTCTCTTCCGCTTTCCATCTCCCCGCCGGCCGGTGCTCGTATCGACCATTCGACGGGAGGTTTCGAATGCATATCATGGAAGGTTTCCTGCCACCCGCGCACGCGCTGGGCTGGTCGGCTGTTTCCGTCACGTTCCTGGCCGCCGGCCTGCGTGCGATGGCGCGCGACCTGCGCCATTATCCCGAGCAGCGCATGCTGTTCGGCGTGGCCGCCGCGTTCGCGTTCCTGCTGTCGGCGCTGAAGCTGCCGTCGGTCACGGGCAGCTGTTCGCATCCCACCGGGGTGGGGCTCGGCGCGCTGCTGTTCGGCCCCGTCTCGATGATCCCGGTCGGCTTCGTGGTGCTGCTGTTCCAGGCGCTGCTGCTGGCGCACGGCGGCATCACCACGCTCGGCGCCAACGTGTTCTCGATGGCCGTGGTCGGCCCGTTCGTGGCCTATGGCGTGTTCCGCGCGGTCGCGGCGCTGGGCGTGTCGCGCTCGGTGGCCGTCTTCGCGGCCGCCTGCCTGGGCGACCTGGCTACTTATGCCACCACCTCCCTGCAGCTGGCGTGGGCCTTTCCCGATCCGGCCGGCGGCATTGCCGCGTCGCTGGCGCGCTTCGCCGGCATTTTCGCGCTGACCCAGGTGCCGATCGCCATCAGCGAGGGCGTGCTGACGGTGCTCGTCGTGAACGCGATTGCCCGCTTCCACGGCCCGGAACTGCGCACCGCGCCGGTGTTCGCCCATGCCGTCAGGGAGGCCGCATGAAAGTGCGCTCCTGGATGCTGTGGACGATCGTCGTGCTGCTGACGGTGCTGCCGCTGTGGCTGGCCGTCGGCGCCGCATTCGGTGGCGCCGACGACCTGGCGCGGCAGGCGGTCGGTGCCATCGCACCGGGCTACGAGCCGTGGTTCCATCCTGTGTTCGCGCCGGCCAGCGGCGAGATCGCCTCGCTGCTGTTCGCCTTGCAGGCCGCGCTGGGCGCCGGCTTCATCGGCTATTGGCTCGGGCTGTCGGTGGGCCGCGAGCGCGCCCGCGCCCATGCCATGCAGGAATCCGATGCGGATTGAAACGGCGGCCTATGCCAGCCGCTGGCGTCACGTCGCCCCCTCGGCCAAGGCGCTGTTCGCGCTGTCCGGCGTGGCCGCCGCCTGGATCGCGCGTGGCCCGGGCGTGCTGGCCATGCTGGCGGCGCTGCTGGCGCTGGCCGTGCTGCTGGGCGCACGCGTGCCGCCGCGTACTTTGCTGGCTGCGGCGCTGGCGCCGCTCGGCTTCCTGCTGCTCGCCTGCGTGACGATGCTGGTCGGCGTGGACCCGCACGGCGCATGGCACTGGAACGTTGCCATGCTGCCGGCCGTCGCGCACACCGCGCTGCGCTCGCTGGCCGTGCTGGCGGCGCTGCTCGGCTTTGTGCTGACCACGCCGCTGCCCGACCTGCTGGCGCTGCTGCGCCACCTGCGCACGCCGGAACTGCTGCTCGACCTGATGGCGCTGTGCTACCGCATGCTGTTCGTGCTGCGCCAGGCGTGGGACGAGGGTGTCGACGCCCAGCGTGCCCGCCTGGGCTATCGCGGCTGGCGCCAGGCCTGGCGCTCGACGGGCATGCTGGCCGGCCACATGGCACAGCAGGTATGGCAGCGCGCCGCCGCCCTGCAGATGGCGGCCGACGCGCGTTCGTATGCCGGCACGCTGCGCTTCCTGCCGGCCGCCCGGCCGCAGGCGCGGCGCCAGAAGGCGCTGGCCGTGCTGGCCGGTGCGCTGCTGATTGCCCTGGCCGTGGGAGACCGCTGGTGAGTGCCGCGCCGATACTCGAACTGGCCGCTGTCGACCATGTCTATCCGGACGGCAGCGCCGGCCTGCGCGACTGCAGCCTCGCGCTGGGCCGCGGCCGGCGCCACGCGCTGCTCGGCGCCAACGGCGCCGGCAAGTCCACCGTGCTGCAGCACCTGAACGGCCTGTTGCGGCCGACCGCCGGCGTGGTGCGCCATGACGGCCAGCCGGTCGACTACCGGCGTGCAGGCCTGACCTCGCTGCGGCGCTGCGTCGGCCTGGTGTTC
>DASVVD010000291.1:0-2102 GCA_036386715.1 Pseudoduganella sp. | reverse complement strand
GTTGCCCATGGTGTGCCCGGGCAGTACCACGTGGAAGATCACCAGTGCCAGCAGCACGCCGCCGACCTGGCTCAGCATGTTGTTGATCACGGCGCCGGCATCGTAGTGCATGACATTCATCGGCGCCAGGAACTGGCTGCTGAACATGGCCATGCCGATGCCCACGCCGGTGCGTTTCGGATCCGTCATCAGCCAGGCGGCGAAGGCCAGCAGCGGCGCCGTGGCCAGCATCATCATCGGATAGCCGTCGGCCCGGGCGACCAGCAGGAATTCCGTGGCGAAGGTGAGCGGCGCGCCGGCCACGAAGCCGGCCAGCACCTGTTTCACCAGCGCCGTCGGGCGCGGCGAGCTCGATGCGAGCGCGCAAAAAATCGTTGTCATGACCAGCGCGTTGGCCATTGGCAGCCAGGCCAGCCAGTACCACAACGTGGCGGCGCCCAGCATTGCGCAGGCAGCGCGCAGGGCGCTGGCGGCTACGATGCCGGGCGGCGTTTTCGGCGCATACGCCAGCGGCTCGCTGACCTGCATCCGCTTCTCCTGCGCCAGGCTGGCGTAGATGCCGGCAAAGGTGGCCAGGTCGTGCGCGAAGCGTTCCGCCAGTTCGGCGGCGGTGTCGAAGTCGATGCGCCAGCGACGTGTGGGATTGTCGTCGTCAAGCGAGGCCGCGGGCAAGGTGGCGCGGCCCATGGCAGCCGCCAGGCGCAGTGACGCGGGCAGGCCGGCCAGCGAGGTGCCGGCGCTTGAGGCCACTGTTCCTTGCAGCGCCTGCGCAAGCAATGCCTCCAGCGGTTCGATCAGCGCCGGAACCGGCGAAGCGGCTTCGCGCCGGTGCCGGTGCAGCAGCCGATGCAGCGTGTAAAAGGTGGTCAGCGCGGTCATGAAGGCGCCGTTGAAGGCGTGCAGCTGGCGCGTGTGCGCCGGACCGGCCTCGAAGAACGCCGCGGCGCGGCCCGATTCGAGAGCTGCGATGTCCGCCGCGAAACGCAGGTGGTTCAGCTCCGCTTCGGCGGGCGGCAGCCGGTGTTCCAGCACCTGGCGGCAGAAGCCGAGGAAGCGGTCATGGCGCGCCTGCACGGTGCGCATCACCTGCGGGCCATGCCGGCGGGGCAGCAGCACGTCGTGCACGGCCGCCGCCACCAGCACGCCGAGGCCGACCTCGGTGGTGCGCGTGACCGCCAGCGCGAACACGCCAGCGGGCGCATCGAGCGCTGGCACGATGATCATGCAGGCCGTGTACCCGGCCAGCACGAAGCTGTACGACTGCTGGTTGCGGTGCATCGCCGCGCCGGCAGTGCACAGCGCGATCCACAGCGCCAGGCCGGCGAACAGCGGCGGCGCCTGCTGCGGAAACAGCGCGACCAGCGCGAGCGCCGCGGCGCAGCCGACGATCGTGCCCAGCAGCCGGTACAGGGCCTTTTCCAGCACCATGCCGGACGAAGGCAAGGCCAGCACGAACGTGGTGGTCATCGCCGTCGCCGGCGAATCGAGCCCGAGGCGGAAGGCGAGCCACAGCGCGGCATACGCGGCGGCCAGCGTGCGCACGACGAACAGCACGCGTTCGCCGGGGGCGGCCCAGCCGCGCAGTTCGCGGCGCAGCCAGTACAGCAGGGACAGGGAGGAGGGGGCTGCGGGTTCGGGTGTCATGTTCTTGTTGAACAGCCCCGCCGCAGCCAGGGACTGTTATATGTTGTCCAGGTTTTCCAGCTGCCGGGCAAACAGCCGTTCTTGCAAGCGCAGTTCTTCCGGCGTGAAACCGTCGTAAGCGCGCGTGGTACGGCTCCACACTTCAGGCATCACCTGTTCGATCAGGCTGCGGCCCTTGTCGGTCAGCGAGATCATCACGCAGCGGCGGTCGCCGGGGCGGTTGCCGCGCGTGATCAGCTCCTGCGTTTCCAGGTCGTTGCACACCCGCGTCAGGTTGGCCGGTTTTTCCATGCAGGCCTCGCCCAGTGTCGATGCCGTGGACGTCTCGTTCTCCGAGCCGTACAACACCGCCAGCACCATGTAGCTGGCATCGACCAGGTCATGCTTGCGCAGGGCCGCGTTCGACAGGTCCTTCATGCGTTTTTGCACGTGGTATGTCATGCGGAGCAGGCGCATCA